>JAWERV010000011.1:0-45179 GCA_032481955.1 Streptococcus mitis
AGAAGGACAAATCGTCCAATGGAATAAAAAAGTCGGAGAATTTGTAAAAGAAGGAGAAATCCTTTTGGAAATCATGACTGACAAAGTCAGCATGGAATTGGAAGCAGAAGAAGACGGTTACTTGATCGCTATCCTTAAAGGGGACGGTGAAACAGTCCCTGTAACGGAAGTTATCGGTTACCTCGGTGAAGAAGGCGAAAACATCCCAACAGCTGGAGCAACAGCGCCAGAAGCTAGCCCAGCACCTGCAGCAAGTGCTTCGAACGATGATGGTAAGAGCGATGATGCTTTTGATATCGTTGTGATTGGTGGAGGTCCTGCTGGTTATGTTGCAGCCATTAAAGCGGCTCAATTAGGTGGTAAGGTTGCCCTCGTTGAGAAATCTGAACTCGGCGGAACCTGCTTGAACCGTGGATGTATTCCAACCAAAACCTACCTTCACAACGCTGAAATCATCGAGAATATCGGTCATGCCGCAAACCGTGGTATCGTCATCGAAAATCCAAACTTCACTGTAGATATGGACAAACTCCTTGAAACCAAGTCTAAGGTTGTCAATACTTTGGTTGGTGGAGTTGCAGGTCTTCTTCGTAGCTACGGAGTTACTGTTCATAAGGGAATTGGTACTATCACTAAAGACAAGAATGTCTTGGTAAATGGTTCTGAATTGCTTGAAACCAAGAAAATCATCCTTGCCGGTGGTTCAAAAGTTAGCAAAATCAATATTCCTGGTATGGAATCATCTCTTGTGATGACTAGTGATGACATCCTTGAAATGAACGAAGTTCCAGAAAGTCTTGTTATCATCGGTGGTGGTGTTGTCGGTATCGAACTCGGGCAGGCCTTCATGACATTTGGTTCAAAAGTGACTGTTATTGAAATGATGGACCGTATCGTTCCAGCTATGGATGCGGAAGTTTCTAAGAATCTTCGCTTGATTCTTGAACGTAAAGGAATGACCATCTTGACTGGTACTAAATTGCAAGAAATCATTGAGGAAAATGGTCAACTTCGTATCAAGGTTGAAGGAAAAGACGATATTATCGCAAGCAAAGCCCTTCTTTCAATCGGTCGTGTGCCAGACCTTGAAGGTATTGGAGAGGTTGAGTTTGAATTGGATCGTGGTCGTATCAAGGTCAACGAATACATGGAAACTTCTGTTTCAGGTATTTACGCACCAGGTGACATCAACGGTACTAAGATGTTGGCTCACGCAGCCTTCCGTATGGGGGAAGTTGCCGCTGAAAATGCTCTTAAAGGAAATCATGCTGTTGCCAAATTGAATTTGACTCCTGCAGCCATCTACACTCTTCCTGAAGTAGCAGCAGTAGGTTTGACAGAAGAACAAGCTCGTGAGAAATACGATATTGCCATCGGTAAATTCAACTTTGCAGCCAACGGTCGTGCTATTGCATCGGATGCTGCTCAAGGTTTCGTAAAAGTTATTGCAGATAAGAAATACGGAGAAATTCTTGGTGTTCATATTATCGGTCCTGCAGCTGCAGAATTAATCAATGAAGCATCAAGCATTATCGAAATGGAAATCACTGTTGAAGAAATGCTGAAGACCATCCACGGACACCCAACATACTCTGAAGTGATGTACGAAGCATTGGCGGATGTTCTAGGAATGGCCATCCATTCACCTAAGAAAAAATAAAAGAAAGATAGATTAGACTGGAAGGTTATTCCAGTCTCTATCGTATAAGAAGGTATCTCATGAAATACATTATTAATCATTCAAACGACACTGCTTTTAATATCGCCTTGGAAGAATATGCCTTTAAACATCTTTTGGATGAGGATCAAATCTTCCTACTTTGGATTAACAAACCATCTATCATTGTCGGACGTCACCAGAACACTATCGAAGAAATCAACCGTGATTATGTTCGCGAAAATGGTATTGAGGTAGTTCGCCGTATCAGCGGTGGTGGAGCTGTTTACCACGATTTAAATAACCTCAACTACACGATTATCTCAAAAGAAGATGAAAATAAGGCCTTTGACTTTAAGAGCTTCTCAACTCCAGTTATCAATACTTTGGCTCAACTTGGGGTTAAAGCTGAGTTCACAGGTCGTAATGACCTTGAGATTGATGGTAAGAAGTTCTGTGGCAATGCCCAAGCCTATATTAATGGCCGTATCATGCACCACGGTTGCTTGCTCTTTGACGTTGATTTGTCAGTCCTAGCAAATGCCCTTAAGGTTTCAAAGGATAAATTTGAATCAAAAGGTGTGAAATCGGTTCGTGCTCGTGTAACCAATATTATCAATGAATTGTCAGAAAAAATTACAGTCGAAGAATTCCGTGACTTACTCTTGGAATACATGAAAAAAGAGTACCCAGAGATGACAGAATACGTTTTTTCTGAGGAAGAATTGGCTGAAATCAATCGCATCAAAGATACTAAGTTTGGAACTTGGGACTGGAACTATGGTAAATCACCTGAATTTAACGTCCGTCGTGGAACCAAATTCACTAGTGGTAAGGTCGAAGTCTTTGCTAATGTCATCGAATCAAAAATCCAAGACATCAAGATTTATGGTGACTTCTTTGGTATTGAAGACGTTGCTGCAGTAGAAGATGTCCTTCGTGGAGTGAAATACGAACGCGAAGATGTCCTCAAAGCTCTAGAAACTATTGATATTGCACGCTATTTCGCTGGTATTAGCCGTGAAGAAATCGCTGAAGCGGTAGTTGGATAAATCAAAAAGAAGTTGGTTGTAGGACCAGCTTCTTTTATTAAAATAATATATTACATAATTTATTTTACGTAATTCATAAACTATCTAGAGCATTCTTTTGTTCATCATTAACGATATGGGTATAGAGGTCAGTGACTTGTGTGCTGGCATGCCCTAGCTGGTGACTGACCAAAACTTGCGATTTAGTGGCATCATAGAGTCTAGTTGCTAAGGTATGTCGTAGTTTATGGGGTGTTACACGCACTTTAAAATCCTCAGAGTACTTAGCAACCATTTTCTCAACGCTAGAAGCATCGATACGATTAGGAATACCTCTGTAGAGTGTCAAAAAAAGGGCTATATCTGTTTTTTCTGTCTTATAGCGTTGATTACGAATGGCTAGATAATTCTCTAGATAAGGTTTTGCAAAGGCAGCAACATTGACCGAGTCACGTTTGCCACCTTTTCGAGTGACATCGATAACCATCATTTTGAGATTGAGATCCCTTATATCCAGATTAACAGCTTCAGATAAGCGGACGCCAGACGCCAAGAGAAGGGCGATAATGGCCAAATCACGTTCTTTATTTTTGTTGAATGATGAAAGAGCTCGATTTGAGAGCTGTTGTGGGTATTCTTGGTCGATATAAGCTAGAAAACCTTCTGTTTCATCACCTAGAAAGAGTTTTTGCTTGATGTTTTCAGCTCTGGCAGCAAGTGTTTCTTTCTTTTTCTTTGTTGAAACTTTTTTCATTACATTACGATAGAAATAAGGTTCCCCCTGCTCGTTTTCAACCTCCTCGGTCAGATACTTGTAAAGACTAGAAAGTGCTGACAAGGTCCGATTTATAGTTGTCTGTGAAACTCCTTGTTTGCTTGTATTAGCATTCAGCAAAGGACGTTCTCGTAGATAAAGGATAAAGGATTCCATATCTTTCTTAGACATATTTTCCAAGACAGATAAAGGAATATCAGACATTTTATCAGCGTTTGAAACACCAGACTCTAAAACCCAGCTGAAAAATCGATCATATTCCTTTAGGTATTCGTACAAGGTTGTAAAACTGTAAGGTACAGCAAGCTTAGATTGGTAGTATTCCAGAACATACCAGGGCATGATTTGTTTTAGTTTGTCGATTCGTTCCAGTAAAATCTCACGTTTCATGTATTTTCTCCATAAATAAGTCTACTAGTAGTATAGCATAGGTTTATATATTTTTCAAGAAAATTATAGTTTTTCGGAAAGATGTTATAGGAGTTTTGTTAATGTGATAAAAAGACTTAGACCTGTATAAAACCGTATCTAAATTTTTTCTTTGATAACATAACTAAAAACTTTTTTAGGGGACAAAAATGTACATTATTAAAGTGAAAACTAAAATTTTTCAAATGTCTATTTTTAGTGAAAATGTACTTTACTAAGTTTCAAAGTCTTATTAAATCAATGTTTCTAGGCTTACAAGGGAGTTGATAAATGCTGAAATTGTACTTTATACATTTAGCTGCTAGTTCAAAAAATGTACTTTATCCAGTCTTAAAATAAAGCACATTTCGATTATAAAGTACATTTTTCAAAGAATTGTACATTATACCTTAAACTTAGTTGTATCAAGGGTTTATCTACTGTCTAGGGAAAAGTACAAAAATTTCCAGTTTTTCTTTGGAGTTGTACTATTGTGAATCATTATCTAGTGCTTTTCTAGTTTCCAAATACTAAACCAGAATGAAATAGTCATATGTGAAATATCTTATCTGTAAAAAATAACCGATCTCATTGCTGAGAATCGGTTTTCTAATGCATTTAATTTTTTACATAACATAAATTATGTAAAAATCTACAACAACAAATCTTTGACTTTCCCAATTTCACTTTTTGGAATAACTAGGTGAATCATATCTCCGAGATACATTCTGGTTGAACCGTTAACGGTTTGGCTTTTACCGTTATGGACTTGGGTGGTGATGAGTACGTTATGTGGTAAGTTGAGTTCGTGTACTTGTTTTCCTGCTATTTTATCTGAAACTGGGATTTCAATAAGTGTGACTTCTCCTTCATCTGACGCTTCTTCTGGCAACATTTTTTCTAGCATAGCCTCATAGACTGGCGCACCCTTGAGCAAATCCATAATGATGTAGGCAACTAGGGTTACTAAGCCAAGTGGCATGAGATTACGAATATCTCCTACCATCTCGGTTACTAGAATCATAGCGGTTAAGGGAGCTTTAGAAATCGCTCCAAAGTAGCCACTCATTCCCAGAATGACAAATATAGGAAACTGTTCCTGACTAACAAGTCCAATATTAACACAAATAACACCAACTAGAGCTCCAAGTAAGGAGCCAAGCGCCAAAATTGGTAGGAAAATACCTCCTGGAAGACCACTTCCATAGCTAATCATGCTCCAAACAAAGCGAATCAAAAAGTAAACTAATAGAACTTGGAAACTAAAATCTTGCTCAGTTAAAGAAAGAACCAGCTGATTTCCACCACCAAGAATTTGTGGCAAGAAGATGCCGACTGGTATGATGAGAATGAAGGCCAGAATTGGGTAATAAGCTCTATCCAAATGGATTTTTTGACCAAACCAATCATACACTCGAACAACATTGAGCACAGCTTTCTCATAGACAAAACCGGAAAGTCCTAGTAAAATTCCCATAAGGAGGTAAATCCAATACTGATCTAGGGTCATGAGAGGGATATTGTCTGGCATATCCAGTACGGGTGTTAGGCCAAAGATGAGTAAAGAAACAAAGTTTGCTACGAGACTGGCTGCTAGAGTGGAAACCCAGAAAAATCGAGAAAAGTGATGATAGACTTCTTCTACGACAAATAGGAGCCCTGCAATCGGTGCATTAAAGGCGGCAGCTAGTCCTGCAGCTGCACCGCTAGCAATCAAGGAGCGTTCCTCTACTGGACTGGATTTGAGCCACTTGGCAATACCTTTACCACCAACTGCTCCAAGTTGAATACTAGGCCCTTCACGCCCCAGCATGAGTCCACTGGCAATAGCTAGAATTCCTAGCACATATTTTTTCCAAAGAACGCCCCACCAGTTTAGGGTCATCAGTCCCTTTAATTCAGCTTCGACTTGAGGGATTCCTGAGCCTTTGATGTCTTTTTCTGACTGAGTTAATTTCGCACTGAGCCAACAAACTATTAAATAAAATAGACCAATGATAAAAAGGTTGCGCACTAGGTGCGCTTGATCTTGATAAAGTCCTTGTATCAGGTGGAAGCCTTTTTCAATTAAGAAACGAAAAGATCCAACGATGATCCCAACGACAAGACCGACAATGATTCCTCGTCCAACTTGGGATAAGATGGTGCTTGAGGCAAAGGCAAATTCTTTCTTGGAACTGAGTGTTTCTGACTGTTCCTCCATAATCATTCCTTCTAACTTATCTTTCTTTTTCTCCTGAAACCAGTGATTTAACGGGTTCAAAGCTGGTTCGGTGAATTGGGGTAACTCCTAGTTTTGTGAGGCCTTCTAGGTGTTTAGCAGTTCCATATCCTGCATTAGCAGTAAAATCATAGCCAGGAAACTGCTGATCGTATTCCTTCATCAATTCATCACGTGTCACCTTGGCTACTATAGAAGCTGCTGCAATTGAGAGGGAATTGGCATCTCCTTTAATGATGGAGGTTTGTGAAATTGGTAAATCCAGTTTCATGGCATCTATCAAAAGGTGTTCTGGTTGAGGCCTGAGCTGGGAGATTGCTTCCTGCATGGCTAGTTTGGTTGCTTCATAGATATTGACTTGGTCGATGACCTGATTATCCATGATACCAATGCCGATTGACAGAGCTTGGTTTTGAATGGCTTGGAAAATTTCCAGATGTTTCTTTTTAGGAATTTTCTTGCTGTCGTTGAGGCCTTTAATTTTACAATTTTTAGGTAAAATAACGGCTGCAGCGACTACAGGACCAGCAAGAGGACCACGACCAACCTCATCAACACCTGCAATTAAGGTCAATCCTTGCTTATACAGTTCTTTTTCGTAGGAAAGCATGGATTCCAAACGAAGATCCTCATCCAATTCAGCCTGAATGGCTTTTTTACGCTTGCTGATTTCCTTTTGAACTCCAGAGCGATTATCTTTTTCGAGTTCTAAAAAGATAGGGCTATCTATGTCTTTGACCGTTTCAAGGAGTTCTTTGATTTCTTTAATCGTCGCCATCGAGGTCTTCCAATGTATCTAAGGTGTAGTTACCGAGTTTACCGTCACGGACTTCCTTCACGAAGAGACTGTAAAAGCGGTCATAGTCGTCACGGAAACCGAGGGCGCGGGTCATATCCATAATAATAACAGGTGCTTCTTCCTCAATTTTCATTTGTTTGAAGCGTTCAGCTAACTTTTCTGGATAATGTTCTTTGAAATAATTGAGACCAAAAATAGTTACCTCATCCATAGGAAGCAACTGGTCTTTGATAGCTCCAGTCAAGGCTAACTTAAGCGCAACAGATTCATCCTCAAACTTAGGCCAAAGAATCCCTGGTGTATCCAAGATTTCCAGGTCTTTATTGGTTTTGAGCCATTGTTGACCCTTTGTCACACCTGGTTTATTGCCGACAACGGCAATTTTCTTACCAGCTAAACGGTTCATAAGAGTGGATTTACCAGCATTGGGAATCCCAATAATCATGGTACGCAAGGTTTCAATCTGGATACCACGTTCCTTTTGGCGAGCAATCTTATCCGCCATGAGTTTCTTAGCAGCATCCGTCACAACTTTTACGGTTACTTGTTCTTTAGAGTTGATAGCTAGCGTCTGGATTCCTTGTGATTCAAAATACTGACGCCATTCCTTGGTCATTGTTGGGTCTGCCAAGTCCGCCTTGTTTAAAATCAAGAGTTTTGGTTTGTCACCAACAATCTTGGTCAACATAGGATTTTGACTAGATAAAGGTAAACGTGCATCCACCAAAATCGTCACAAAATCTACAAATTTTAAATTTTCCTGTACCTGTCGACGTGCTTTAGACATGTGACCAGGAAACCATTGAATAGTAGCCATTGAGTTTTTTTCCTTTCGTAGCAAGGGTTTAGAGCCCCTATTTTATTTTACTATTGTCTAAACACCAAGCGAACACCAAAACTACCATGCAATGGAAAAACCTCTGATTTGATTCTCACTTGATTTCACAATCTTTATATCAAACTGTGGGTGGTATTTAACAATATCTTTTTTGATTTTTAATAGTAAATTCGAAATAATATTTTTAGGTGAGTAACGTGGACTAAGATGTAACAAGTCTTTGAACTCATCGACACTTAATTCTACTTTATTGCTATTATCACTAGTTTCAATGAATTTTTCAATTATTCTGGAATATTTACAGGTATAACTTTTCAATTCTTCAAAATGGAAATTGTGATTTTCTACAAATTGATTTAAGGCTTTTACAGTATTTTCTTGTGAACGATTTATATTATGTGTATAGCCCATTGTTGTCTCAAAGTTAGCGTGCCCTACTCTAGTCATAATATCTTTCACTGCTATGTGCATCTCATTACTTTGAAGGTAACTAATATGCATATGCCTAAACGAATGGGGAGTAACATGTTTTACCCACTTAAAACCATAGTCACTTAAACAATTTGTCAATAATTTTCCTTCTATTCGTTTCAAAATTTGACGAAAAGTGCTTGATGTTATTGGAGAGCCGTATTCTGTTCTAAATACACTTTCAGAATGTGTAAAAGCAGGACAGGGATGTTTCTCCATATAAGCATCAAACTCTTTATTTCTCTGTATTGTCCTTTTAATAGCTTCGCTTGCAGCTTCAGGCAAAGCTACTTCTCTAATTGAATTGAGTGTTTTAGTTGTATCAAAGTGAAATTGTTCAACTTTTAAACAATGATATTGAAGTGCCTTATCAATATGCAAGATTCCTTTTTCAAAATCAATATCTGATGGTAAAAAAGCAGCTTCACTAATTCGAATACCTGTAAGCAACAATACTATAGCAAGATCATAATAGTTTGCATTTCTGCATTGGCTTAATACATCAAAAAATGCGTGTAATTCATGGATTTCTAGAAATTTAGAATCATGTCTTTCTTTTGCTTTACGCCTTTTCTCTAGTGAAATATCTAGTTTTACCGCAGTCATAGGAGAGAACTTAATGACATTATATAACACACCATGATTAAAAATCTTATTACAAGTACTTTTTATATGAGTCATTGTTGAAGGTGATGCATCATATATTTCTAAATATTTATTGAGACTTTTTTTCATCAGAAGTGGAGTAATCCTGTCTAATAAAAAATCATCTCCTATAATTTTCCCAAGACGCTTCATCACCAGTAGTTCTCTCTGAATTGTTTGTGGTTTAACAGAGACACACCAAGTCTGAAACCAATTTTCTTTTAACTCTCCAAATGTTGTAATCAGTTCAGGGCTAAACTGACTTTCAAATGAAGTAGTTAGTCTATCTATCTTATCAAGAACCTCTCTTTCAGCTTGTTTCCTCGCCCTACTAGTATTCTTAGTATAACTTACAGTTACTGATTTCCACTTTCCTGTTAGTGGATCTTTGTACTTTTCAACCACTTGATATAAGGGTTGTCCTTTTGAATTTGTTTTAGTTACATAATACATAATTTAATTCCTCTTAACTCTTAAAAAGAAATAAATCATTGTTGTATAGAATAAATAACTACCCTATATTATACCATGACTTCCTTATTTTGTCCGCTTTTGCTTCCATCTTAAGAAACTTTCAAATCCTTCTAGATTAATGAAAACAAGTTTATGGGTTGGGTTAATTACATACATGGAAAATGTTCTGTTTTCTCGCATTTCTTTAATCCATCTGTTCAATGTATATTGATTTAAACCATCCCATCTTTTTAGAATTCCTTTCTTATCGGCCCATTCTGCAATGGAATTTTCGACAGATATATATTTTATATTCATGTCATCATCCTTCCTAAAAAATATTTTCTCCTCCATGGCATGACTGATGAAGTCATCATAAGAATTTCACTTGCTGCTCTTTTACGATGGCAGCCTGAACGGTCAGAAGTATCATTGTATATCATTTGTATCATGGCATATAAAGTATCGCTCTATTTTATTGATGGTTTTAATATCGCTCTTATCATGGCGAGCCATTCAAAACTGCTCCACAAATGAGGAAAGTACCATTTTGGACTATTCAATTGTCAAAGAACAAATAAAAAATCTCCTCATTTTCACACTCTATGAAATTGAGGAGATTATTTTCTAAAGCGAATTTTATCAGGAAAATCTGTCAATCCCAATAGGTAGTCTGTACTGACATCGTAAAAGTTTGAGAGAGTTACCAATACATCTGCTGTTAAGGCATGCTCACCCCGTTCAATTTTAGCATAAGCTGAGTTTGTAAACGAAAGTATTCTAGCTATTTGTTTTTGGGTCAAATCGTGATCTTCCCTCAAATCTCTCAAACGTCTGTACATCTAGCTTTCTCCTGAGAAAAGTATAATATATAAAACTAAGAAATCATTCAAAGTGTCCAAATTGGACATTTTGAACTAAAATTAATTTATTAAACACTTCTCATAAGCATATCTATTATAGGTTAGACAATATTAAGAAAGACGGTCAAAATCTATTAACCGTCTAAAAATAAAAATTAATTGTCTAACTTTTTGGAGTCAGTACATTCATAAGGATCATTAACTTATTTTTTACAAATCTACATTTTAATAAAGATGAATAAGTCTTAACAACAAATTAAGTGATTACTGGAAAATTTATCAATTCATACCAACGAAAGCAAGTCTTTTAAATTCACTTTTTCTATTTTACAATTATTAGAACATCCTTTGCTACAAACAGCAATGTAATAATTTTCATTGCAAAAAACATGAATATTAGTACCGTTAAAATTAATGTCATTTGATTCTGAAGATACTATGTTTAATTTATCAAAATCTTGATTTAATCCCAATCCTGTATATTTTGTATACGCTTCTTTAATAGCCCAAATTCTTAAAAATTCAATATTAGAATTGTCATGAGTAGATAAATACTCTATTTCATTTGTGGATAGTACACTACTATAACAATTCTTTTTTATTTCAACTATATCCTGAATATCTACACCAACTGGATTATCCGAGATAGCACAAATCACCTTTGATTTAATATGGGAAATATTAAAATGTATATTTGGATAATTAGTGAAATATGGTTTGCCAAAATTAGTGTAAGAAAATGATAATCCACTCAATTCAGTATTAAAAATTTTTTTAATACCGTAAACAGTCAACAAATAAGCAATTAATGAATTACATTTATCTTCATAGTTTTTAAACTTATTTACATAGTTCCTTCTATCAATAGGTAACTTTATCATTAATCTATTGAAATTTAGAATGGAGAAATCTTCATCAGAAAATATAAAAATCTTAAGTACTCCAGGTTTCATTAAACTTCCTTTTCTATAATATTCTTATTTACAATTATATATAAATAATTTAAATCAGATTTTGAACTTGAAATATTTAATTAATCTTAGCTTTTATTGTTTATAATACTAAATTTAAGTATTGTGTGTAATATTCGAGGTTATAAATTAAAGTAATACAATGAACCATTAGAAGTTTTTGTAATAAATATAAACAAGTCTTGTATGCTCTATTCTTGCATACAACTATACAGCATATAGAAGTAACCTCTCTCTCTTAGCAATTCATCGAATTTTCCATCTTCAATGATTCTACCATTCTTTAATACTAATATCTTGTCATATTTTTTTAACATATTTGAATATAATTTATGAGTGACAATAATTCGGGTCGTATTTTTTAAATCAAGTATGGCATTTTCTACCTCAAATGTTGTTTCAGTATCTAATGACGCTGTAGCTTCGTCCATTATAATTATCGGTGTTTGCTTTATTAATGTTCTCGCAATCGAAACTTTCTGTTTTTCCCCACCAGATAAATTTTTACCATTCTCACCACACATGTATCGTGTTCCCCTTGCATTACAAATATTTGATAGACCAGAAAATTTAATGGCTTTATTTACAATATCTTGATCAAAATGTTTATACATTGTAACGTTATTTTCTATAGTAGTATCAAAAATAAAAACATTTTGTTGTACGACAGAAAATAGATCGCTAATATTTTGTGGACTAATACTACTTACGCTTACTCCATCGATCTGCACAGAGCCTTCATTTGGTTTATTAATACCCAATAAGATATTTAGAAGGGTAGTTTTACCAGACCCACTTGTTCCCACAATTGCGTAACTTTTTCCTTTCTCAAATGTGAAATTTAAATTCTTTAGTACATCCTCGTTGTTATCATATCCAAAAGTCACATTGCAGATTTCAATTTTATTATCGAATTGTTTTTTTAAAATCAAGTTACTATCATTGTTTTCAATAAGGTAATCATTAATTTTAGTTATAAGTTCATCAGCAGCCTTATACTTAGAGATAACTGTAGGTAATTTTTCAAATGGTGTTATTATGTAATTAAACAATTGAATAAAGGCAAGCAAAGTACCAACTTTCAATTCACCTTTAATAGCAAGATAACCTCCTATACCCATCATTGCCATTACAACGAAGTAACCAATAAAGTTTGTCCAAATTTCAATATTTGTTATATTGTTTCTCCTATGTCTCTTCTCAGTTTCAACGTTTAGATTTACTTTGTTAAATACGTTTAGTATTTCATCCTCAGCATTAAAACTTTTAACTACTGAAAAACCACTTAGCATATCTTTAATACTAGACGTATATAATTCATTTACTAACGATACATTTTTTTCTGAATTTTGAACTTTTTTACTAAATATAAGGGAAACAGCTAAAGGAAGAATCGAAAGCAACAATACAATAATACATATCCTGATATTTAATATCGCCATTGAAACTATACCACAAATAAGGAGCGTTATTAATTTTAATATAGTGAAGTAACTTTCAACAAGATTAATCTCTATGGAATTCACATCATTATTTAAAGCTGATATAAATCTTCCAGTCTTACTAGTATTAAAAGAATTTGTATTTAAGTTTAAAATTTTACGAAAAATATATTCTTTGTAGTTACACATTATTCTAAAAATAATGTTATTTCTATAATATCTAAGCAAATAACTAAATATTACATTTACTACTAAAACTAAAACACCAACTACCAAAATAGAGATCAGCTTATTTAGTGAACCGTCAGATGCAGAATTCAATATCAGCATCAATATAATTGCAACAGCTATTTCGAATCCAACTGATAATACTGTTAATAGGCTAGCAATACAGAAATAACCAAAGTTCATTTTAATGATATTCTTCAAAATGATCACCTTTCCTTTTTAGTATCTTATCGTAAATCAAACGGAATGTATTGTTACCAGCCTTTCTCATCTAACCAAGCTTTCAATTTCTTTTCTCTAGAGCTTGTATCTTTTTCTAATTGATCAAATTCAAACACACCTTTAATATTGCCATCAAGCAAGTAAATTACCTTACTAGCGTACGAAGCAATTTTGACATCATGAGATACAAACACAACAGTTGTCCCCTCGTTATTAATGGTTTTAAAAATCTCCATTACATCATTAGAAGCTTTAGAGTTTAATGCTCCTGTAGGTTCATCTGCAAATAAAACTTTTGGTTTATTTATTAGTGCCCTACAAATACAAGCTCTTTGTAATTGACCGCCTGAAACTTCTGATACCAAGCGATCCTTACAATCTATAATATTTAATTTTTCCATCAAACTCTTTGCACGATTTAAAATAAGTTCTTTTTTTTCTTTACGGAGAATTAGAGCAGGAAGTATAACATTATCTATTATACATAAATTTTTTAACATATGCATTTGTTGAAAAACAAATCCCATATCTTCAAGCCTATGTTTCATTCTTTTCTTTTCTTTAAGTCTGAATAACTCATAATTTAAAAACTTTACACTACCGGAATCAAAATCATGCATACCACTTATTGAGTATAACAATGTCGACTTTCCTGATCCTGATGGCCCCATTATAGCAATAAAATCACCTTCATGAATATCAAAATTAATTTCGTTTAATATTTTTGTATTCCCATAGTACTTTATTAAATTTTTAGTTGAAATAATACTTTTATTCACATTTCTCACCTCTTTTAATCACTTATCGATTCAAAGTTAATTTTATTAATTTGTATTAAACCAAGCAGTATTCCTAAAATAGTTATTGTTAAAAACATAACGGGAACAAATATATATGATTTAACTAAATCAAATTCAAGATTTATTTGAGCAATTCCATAATTTCCTAGTGCACTTTGTATAAAACTACTTCCAAATATTATCGATAAAGAAATTCCCATAAAAAGTGATGTAAGTAAAACAATAATAATCCTGCTTCCTTGCCAGGTTCTAATTAATGACGAATTTGACCCAATAGATTTCAAAACTGCAATTTGATTCTTCTCTCGATTAATAAATAAAACAATAAAAACATATGAAAGTAAAAGAATAATTATGAAATCAACAATAATTATAACAATTACAGCCGAATTAACTGCTATAGTTAATGATTGCACTGAATTTCCCAGGTATTCTTCAGCGGAGTAAATTGTCAATTTGGGGAATTTTTTCTTTAGATTATAAACAGAAAAATTTGTTTTCTTTGTGAAATTTCCAATATATTTTACTGAAAGAATATAATCTTTTTTAAATTTATCACCTAGTTTGACAACTTGTCCACCATTATAAACAGACTGAAAAATACCAACAACTTTACATTTTGTCTCTTTATCACCCAATTTTAATCTAATATTATCACCAATCGAAATATTATATTGTTTTGAAATAATTGTCGTTACTGCAATTTCGTCATCTTCAATGGGTGCATTTCCTACGAGAAAAGTACTCTCTTTAAAATTGTTATCACTAATTAAAAACGTTATATTTTTTTGGGTAGTGCCAGAGTTAGAAATCAACAATGCATTGCCAGCATACTCCTTTGTTAATTCCACAGACAAATTATTGTTCTGAAATTCATCGGTCAATTCTTTAAAATCTCGATTAGTCTTTTCAATATTTACAAAGCCATTATCGTCATAAATTTCACGATTCAATACATACATATCTCCATATGAAATTCCTGAATAATTTTTTATAAATCCTTCTTTATTAATGGTATAATTTAACGCCAATGGAATTTCTAAAATAAAAATGCATAAGGTAAATATGGTTGATAAAACAATATATTGTTTCCGTTTTGAAAGTACTTCGTTTGTGGCTAAAGTTGTTCCAATATTTTTACATTTTGTTCTATATATCTTAAGGACATTTTTATTCTTATTCCTCTTTTCGATTTGATCATGTAAAAATTCAATTGGACTATATTTTTTTATTTTTCTCATTCCAATATACATTAAGAAAACAATTGAAGCAACCATTACCATTTCCGAAATCAAGCAATATAATAATATTTCAGAAATATCAGGAAGTATTATCGATTTGGAGTAATCTAATATAATTAGATTTGTTATAAATAGTGACAGAACAAAACCAATTCCTCCTCCAATTATAGAAAGTATAATGTATTTATAAAGGTATAAACTTTTAATTGTTGTTATAGGTATACCAATAGCTTTCATTACACCTATGTTTTTGTTCTCATCTCTTATTAAAGCATTTATTAAAAATAATAAAATTAAAATAACTATAGATACAACTATAATGCTTATTAGTAACAATAAAGCTGCGATAATGCCGTTATCCATAAAATTTGAAAGAGAGAAAAGCTCTTTTGAAAATACTGCGGTAGGTATATAACCAGTATTGTTAGTAAAATCTTTTTCGAAATGAGAACTATTATAAGTATTATCAAAAACAACTGAACTTAAATTAAACAAATACTTTTTATCTATTAATTTCTTCAATTTTGAGTAATCGTTAGGGTTCATCATTATCCTTTTTATTGACATCATACTTGAACCAAAAGAAGGATCTTTAAAGAAGCCTCTTACTTCAAAAACAAATTTATCACGTGATAAATTAATTATTAATTTATCTCCTTGTTTTATATCATATAATTTTTGAAAATAATAAGGTATATAAATACTGCCTTCTGAAATTTTTTTAATCTGTTTATTATCCTTATCAATGACAACGTTTAAATTTTTCGGAAGAGTTGAGAACATATATGTGACACTAGGTGAAAGCGATTGAAAGCTCTTACCGTTCGCAGAAAACTCTAAATTATTCTTTTCTACTACTATTGTTTGAGTTGTTTCAAATGATGAGATTTTATTACTATTATCAAAATAACGATTTATTTCAAAATCTTTTTTTTCTGATGATGAAATGTATATCATCGCATCACCAATTTTACC
This sequence comes from Streptococcus mitis, assembly GCA_032481955.1. Lineage (GTDB taxonomy): Bacteria > Bacillota > Bacilli > Lactobacillales > Streptococcaceae > Streptococcus > Streptococcus mitis_DQ. The sequence goes on from JAWERV010000011.1 coordinate 16,041, forward strand.
CGTTTCAGTTAGTTTTTCCCCTCCACCAGAACTAACAAGTAAAAGATTTACACTAGTTGCTAAAAGTAGTCCAGCAATTGTAATTATCAACAGAACAATTAAATTTATCACTTTGTTTCGAGATAAATCACGAAAGATTTGTTTAAATATCAGCATAACTGCATACCTTTCTATTATGATTTGTTTAAAATTTATTTAAAGATTGAAATGCATTGCTGAGCATAGAACGCACACTATTTTCACTTTCTAAAGTAGTCAATAAGCCTTCAAAATAGATAGTATTATCTTTAAAATATATATTAGTTATGGGAATGCCTGAACATTTTTTACTGCTATTTTTTTCAAAACCAGTAATTTGTTTTGCAACGTTTCCTAAAGTGATTGTGTTATTCAAAACTGGTATAAAGCTATATGAAGTATCTATTATTTTTTCTAATACTTCATCATCTGCAAATAAAATATGATTACTAGATAAATCGTTATTATATAAAAATGTGAACTTTTCTTTATAATGAGTTTGTTTAAAAATGAAAGAATCTGAATTAGTATGAGGGATAAATTGTAAAAACAAACCTACATCATTAGTAAAATCATAATTTTTTGTTTTTCTTATAACATTTAAAGTGAAATATGCTAATTCTTCAAGTCCAAATGCATATTTTAAGCTTCTGATCCATGCACTTTCAACTAAATCGAACAGATCATACAAATTGTTATTATTAATGTTAATATTTTCAACCTTATGATTTATCATTATCAAATCTTTTGATGCAATTTTTTTGTTTTGATTTTTTACTTGAGTAGTAAATTTGTCTAATTCGAAAACTTGGTAAAATTCCCTTTTTACATTAGGACTGATTGTTTTATCGAAGAAATCAACATAATTCTTATAATCACTCGTTTTATTATTATTTTCATTTTTAAAACTCACATTTTCAATATAATCCTGTAATATCTGACCACTAACACCATCAAATACGATATGTGAAATAATACTTAATAGAAGTATTTCCTTACTATTTACTTTAAAAGCTACTGTTAATGCTATAGGTCTTAGAATTAGTTTTTCTAAAAACTGTTGAATAAATTCCGAAAAAATATTTATCTCATTAATTTGTTGTTTTTTATCAAGTTTAGAAATATCAAATAAAGGTATGCTTATAGTATCAAAATCCAAATTACTAATTATTTTTTTAGAAGACTCGCTTAAATTTATCCAATCATTCAAAATAGGAAATCTAGTAATTGCTTTCTTCCAAACTATATTACAATAATCTTCATCATTTATATTTGATGAATGATTAATAATATTGCTTTCTATTTTGCAAGTTTTTGCACCAATATCATAGCAAAATAATTGTGCCTTATTTAACTTGTACTCAACACCTACTATATTCTTTTGTTTATTTTCTATTTTATCTAAATATGTCTTTAACTCTTTTAGTTCACTATTATTTATATTTTTTTCGTTATTTACGGATTTATTAATAATAGTAAAATTATTTTGATTCAATAATTTTCCAACAGTATTTGCTATATTTTTTATATTTTGTCCCCTCATTACATCTTTAACTGAAATATTTACACCGAATTTAGAGTGGATAAAAGAAATTAATTTAATAATATCAATTGATGAGCCTCCTAATTCATAAAAACTACAAGTAGTACTAACATCATTAACATTTAGCACGGTTTTAAAAATTTTAATTATTTCTTTTTCTAAATCAGTCGATGTTGTATTTGTTCGATCAATTGCTATAGAATTTTTTTCAAATTTTGTTAGAAGAAGTTGCTTGTCTACTTTTCCATTAATCGTCAGAGGAATATTGTCAACTCTTATGAATGCTTTTGGGATCATATTTTGGGGAATCAATTCTCTAAGAGATTTAACTAAAAAATTAATATTTAAAAACTGATCTGATATATAAAAGCAAATTATTTGCTTCTCCCCTGTTTCTGTTTCTTTAAGAATTACAATTGCATCCTTAATTTTTGGAATTTTTCTTATAGCTGCCTCAATATCCTCTAATTCGATTCTATAGCCATGAATTTTTACTTGATTATCAAGTCGACCAAGATATTCAATCATACCGTCTTCTCGCCACATACACAAATCACCTGTTTTATATACTAGTCCTTTAGCATAAGGATTTTTTATAAACTTATTTTTAGTTAAAGTAGGTTGATTAAGATATCCCATGGCTACTCCTGATCCACCTAAGTATAACTCTCCAGGAAGGCCGATTCCACATAATTCTTCTGAATTAACGATGTAAGCTTGTACATTTTTTATAGTTTTACCAATTGGTATAGAAGATTCCTGTTTATTTATTTTATAAGATAAAGCAAAGGTTGTAGTTTCAGTAGGTCCATATGCATTGCTTAATTTAATTTTCTTGTTATATTGCAATAATTGATTAATATGAGAAACTGAAACTTTCTCTCCTCCAACCATAAGGTACTTAATAGAATCAAACATAGAAATTTCATTTGCAATATACTGATTAAATAGAGAAACAGTTAAAAACATTGTTGAAACTTTTCTATCAATAATATATTGCTTCATTTTTCTAATATCTAATAATAATTCTTCATCTAGTATATGTAATTCTCCTCCGTGAACTAATGTTGCCCATATTTCAAAAGTTGAAGCATCAAATGCTAATGAGCCAGTCTGTGCAGTAATCATATTATTATTTAAATCAGTATAATCAGAATCATATACTAAACTTAAGATATTTCTTTCAGATACCATTACACCTTTTGGAGAACCTGTAGTACCTGATGTGTATATTATATAAGCTAATCTAGAAATATTTTTTTTATTTTTTATTACCGGATTTTTTTGATGTACCATTAATGCTTTAATATCAATTGTTGGGCTAAAATTCGTAATCTCAGATGCTGAGTTAATAATTAGTTTTGGATTGCAATCATTTAAAATCATTTGAATTCTATTTATTGGGTTTTTAGAATCAATGGGAACATAAACTGCCCCAATTTTTATAATTGCATAAAATAGTACGATTGTTTCAATGTTTTTGTTACAAATTATTGCTACTTTATCACCTTCTTCAATACCATTAATTTGTAGAGAATAGGCGCACGAATTTGAAAGTTCTTCTAATTGCTTATATGTTATATGTTGATCTAAATATACAACTGCAGTTTTATCGGGAAACTTAATTGAATTATTTGATATGATTTCTGATAGTGAGACGTCTACATCAAAATATGCTTCTCTGTTTGTAAATTTAGACAATATCATATTTTTTTCCTTTAATGTACAAACATTAACATTATCTATTATATTAGATGAACTATCTAACAAAGAGAGATAACAATTATATAAATGATCTATCATATAAGACATTACTCTCTCATCAAACATTCCCGTCCTATACTCAAACACTATCTCATAGTAATCATTAATTAGATTAATACTTATTGTCAAATCAAATTTTGTTTCAGTAAGATCTATATCTCTGATTTTAATATCTACATTTGGAATATTAAAACTTTGAACATTGATTATATTGTTGTATGTAAACATTGTGTTCAAAAAAGGTTGAGCAACATTTTGAAAATCTAAGTTTATCTGTTTAGCAATTTTCTCAAATGGATAATTTTGATGTTCAAATGAATTCAGACAAACACTTTTTACATAGTGAAAAAAGTCATTACAAGTGCTTAATTTATCAATTTTAAATCTAAGAGGTAAGGTATTTACAAACATCCCAATTAAATTTTCTGTTTCAGGGATTACTCTGCCACTTGAGGGTACTCCTATAACTAAGTCAGATTGCTTAGTATATCTATTTAATAAAATAAGAACACCTGATAATAGAAACATGAATTCTGATATATCCTTACTTTTTGCATAATCACGTATTTGGGAGCTGATCAAAGGATTAATTTTCTTCCGTATTGTGGTTGCAGATTTATCTGAATCATTAATATTTCTTGAAAATGGGAATTTGATTAATTCTGGAATAGTTTTATATATAGACTGCCAATATAATTTATCTTGAACATTGTTATGTTTATTTATCCACTCACTATAATCCTTATAGTGCCATTTTAATTGTTTTTTTGAATCCCCTTTATATAATTCAAATAATCTTTCGAATAGTAGTTTTACACTAATTCCATCACCAATTAAATGATGCCAATCAAGTAACATGTAATATGAATCTACATTATACTTAATAATTTTCAATCTGATAAGACTTGGTTCGTTAAGTTTAAATGGTTGAACAAAACTTTTTGTCGCTGAATCATAAATTCTATTATTAAAAGTTTCAATATACTCAAATTTACAATTAGCAGATGAATGAACTTTCTGCATTGGAACACCATTTGTTAATATGAACGAAGTACGTAATATTTCAGTTTCATCAACTAAATTTTGAAAAGCTGATTTTATCTTATCAATATTGAATTCTCCATTAATTTCTATAATAATTGGCATATTGTATCGAGTTGATTCTTCATCCTCTATAGAAGAAAAATATATCATTCTTTGAGAAGGAGATAATGGATATTCATCTTTTTCATCAGCTTTTTTAAGATGATTAATATCATTATTTACAATAAATGGTACAAATTCTTCAATAGTTGGATGATCAAATACATGACTAATTGGAATCTTATAACCTAACTCTAAATCAATTTTATTAACTATTTCTAAAAGCTTTAGAGAATTTCCTCCAATTCTTATTAAGTTATCTTTAATTCCAACTTTATTGAGCGAAAGTACGTCTTGGACAATTTTACAAATTTTTGTTTCAAGTTGTGTTCTTGGTTTACAATATTGGTATGATATTTTATGAACATTCTTTGGTAGTAAATTTTTATCAATTTTACCATTTAAAGTTTGGGGAAATTCTTTAACTTTACAATAGTAGGTTGGAATCATATAGGAAGGTAATTTAGACTCTAAAAAATTAGCTAATTCCTCAAATGAGACATAATTATTTTCTACAAAGTATACAACAAGATTTGGATCTTTACTTTTATTCTTTTTGGAAATTACTATTGAATCTTTAATACCAGGAAATGATTGTACAACCGTATTTATTTCACTTAATTCAATACGATAACCTCTTATCTTAACCTGATCATCTAAACGTCCAAGATATTCTAAAATACCATTCGTATTGAAACGGCCCAAATCTCCAGTGCGATACATTCTTAGTTTTGTATTGGGTTCTATTTTGAAATGTTCTCTAGTTAATTCAGGCAGATTATAATAGCCTTTTGCAACACAAGTACCTAAAATACATATTTCTCCTGGTATTCCAACGCCACAAATCTCATCTTGATCCATTATAAGGATTTTAGTATTCCAAATAGGATTTCCAATTGGTACAGGTTTACTTTCTATTTCATTTAAATTAATGATATAATCACAACAACCCACTGTTGCTTCTGTAGGGCCATATTCATTATGAATTTGCATATCTTTACCATATTTATCTATAAATTTTTTTATAGTATGGCTTTCTAACTCTTCACCCCCTATTATTATCGTTTTTAAATTTTTATTAAGATTTCCATCCAACATAGAAGCAATTTTCAAATGTGAAGGTGTTAATTTAATAATAGTAATTTCAGGATCTGAGAATATAGTAGTTATATTGCTTATAACATCTTCTTTATAAATTTTAAGTTTTGAGCCACTACATGGACCTCCAAAAATTGTTGTATTTGTAAGATCAAAACAATAATTTGTAAACAATGGAATAACTTGTTGACCTTTAAAATAACTTTCTAAAGTATATTCTATGTAATTCATTAAGCTTCTATGTGCTACTTGTACTCCTTTTGGGTCTCCCGTTGTCCCTGAAGTATACATAACATAAGCTGTTAAATTTGGGTTTGCTTTTGATAGAAAGTTTTTTTGTGAATATTTTAAATCTTTTATGTTAATATCAAGTTTAGCAATATTAGTTTTAATCTCACGATTACTAATTATAAACTTTGGATTACAGTTTTTTACAATATATTTGACTCTAGAAATTGGATAATTCATATCAATCGGAACATATGCTGCTCCATTTTTCATAACTGCATAAATTGCTATCAACATTTCTATTGAGTTTTCTAAATATAATGCTACAAAATCCCCAGGTTTTATTCCCTTATTTTTAAGAAAAAATGCATAAAAATCGATATATTTTTTTAATTCTCCATATGATAAACAAACATCACCATCATCAATAGCTGTTAGGTTAGAATACTTTTGAGCAATTTCTTCAAATAAATCTAATACGGTTTTATCAATACGAAATGAGATTTCGGTGTCATTTAGTTTATTAAACAATTCAAATTGTTCTATTTTATCACATAATGAAATTTCAGCTAATTTTTTATATGGATTACTAACTAAAGAATTAAGTATTTCAACAAATCGATGATTTAGTAAATCAATACTTTCTTTTTCAAAGAGGCTAGTGGCATATTCAATATCATAGAATATTTCATTATTATTATTTTTATTAATATGAAATGATAGGTCGAACTTAGAAATTCCAGAATCGATTTTAACACGTTCAATATCAAGGCCATCGTTTATAGATATATTTTCAATTTCTTGCATTGTAACCATTACTGAAAACAAAGGATTCCTTGATAAATCTTGTTCTATGTTACAAACTTCTAACATCTTATCAATTGAATACAACTGATGGTTATATGCACCTAAACAGCGTGATTTAATTTGCTTTAAAATATATATGAAATTTTGATCCTCTAAAATATTTTCTCTGATAGGTAATGTGTTTACAAACATACCTAATATATTTTCCAAATCCTTTGAGATTCGACCATTTGAAGGTATACCAACAGTAATATCTTTTTGATGACTGTATTTTGATAAAAGTATCATTATACTTGATAATAAAATTATAAAATCAGTAGTATGAGTTATTTTAGCTAGATTACTAATTTTTTTTCTTAGATCAAAATTTATTATTCCGGAAATAGTCTCTCCATTATATTGTTGAAATTTAGGTCGTACTTTATCTATTGGAAAATTTAATACTGGAATTTCATCACAAAGTTCTTTTTTCCAATAATTGTAATCTTCTTTTAAATCAACCGAATTTAACCATTCTGAATAATCTTTATACTGAAATTCACTTCTCTCAATCTCACACTCATTATATAGTGTTGCTAATTGATTCATTAATAATTGAATTGATATGCCATCAGAGATAATATGATGGATATCGATAAATAAGAAGGAAGTTAATGTATCAAGTTTCATAAGTTTTACACGAAATAATGGTCCTTTATTTAAGTCAAATGAGCTTATTAGATCCTTAATTTCATGCATTTCTAATGAATGAGTAATATTTGAAAACTCAAAGTCAATTTCTATTTTAGAATGTATTCTTTGAAATAAACAACCATTCAATTCTAAAAAATCTGTTCGTAATATCTCATTATTATCTACAACTTTCAAAAATATTTCTTTAATCTTAGCCTCATCTACGCTTCCACGCAAAAGGAATAAATTTGGTATGTTATATAATGTACTTTCAGGGTTCTTTTTACAAAGATAATATAAATTTTTTTGTTGTGGTGTTGCACTATAATAGTCTTTTTGATTCGCTTTTTTCAAACTAAAATTCGAATCAATTGTTTTGGATATAAATAGAGAAAGTTGTTCAACCGTAGAGTTTTCGAAGACATCTTTTATTGAAATTCTAACCCCCAAATTTTTTTCGATTGCATTAATTAATTTTACGATTCTAAGAGAGTGGCCACCTAAATCAATAAAGTCATCTTTTCTACCGACATTGTCTACATTTAGTATCTCTTTAAAAAACTTGCAAATTATAGATTCTTTTTCAGTGATAGGAGGTTCTATTTCTGAAACTCTATCTTCTTTAATTCTCAACAAATTCTTCTTATCGAGTTTCCCATTAATTGTTAATGGTATTTTTATAACTGGAATAAAAACATCCGGAATAAGATAATTAGGAACAGAGCTAAGCATTATATTTTTTATTTCTTCGCCTGTAATATTCTTTGATATATAGTATGCCACCAATTCTTTTTCTTCTATATTTTTTTCGCGAACAAGTGCTACAGCATCAATAACTCCATCGATATTTCTGATAATACTTTCGACTTCTTGTAATTCGATTCTAAACCCTCTTATTTTAACTTGATCATCTATTCTTGAAACATACTCAATATTACCATCCGGCAACCATTTTGCTATGTCACCTGTTCTATACATCTTACCATCTCCAAACGGATTATTGATGAATTTTTCAGAAGTTAATTCAGGAAGATTAATATAACCATTTGACACTCCTTCGCCAGTTGTACAAAGTTCCCCCATCACACCTATTCCACAAACCGAATTATTGTTTAAAATATAGATTTGAGTTCCAGAAATAGGTTTTCCAATAGGGATTTTAGTAAAGGTCTCGCCAATTTCATACATAGTAGTAAAAGTTGTATTCTCAGTTGGACCATAGCCGTTCATTAATCTCGTAAAATGGTTTTTATTTTTAAACAACTTAACAAAATATTCTGATAATTTTTCACCTCCTATAATCAAATTTTTAATAGTGTCAAAAACATGATAATCTATTGATACAACCTGGTTAAATAAAGTTGAAGTCATCCACATTGTATTTACATTTTCTTCCAAAATTAGTTCTTTTAAAATATTTGTATTACTTAAAGAATCTTCGCTAGATAATACCAAAGTTCCTCCATTTAATAGAGCACCCCAAATTTCAAAAGTTGACGCATCAAATGAAAGAGAACCCGTTTGAAGAATAACAGTACTAGTATTCAGATTTAAAAAGTTATTTTGATGCACTAATCTTACCACAGAACGATGACAAATTAAGATCCCTTTGGGAGTTCCACTCGTACCGGATGAATATATTGCATATGCTAAGTTATCTGCCTTAACATTTATTATGGGATTTTTTACGCTTTTATTAAATTTGAAACTAGAAATGTTTATAAATGGTACATCAATTGCTTGAAGCTTGGTATTTCCTAATATAGCGAAAGGATTTGTATCTTCAATAATATACCTAATTCGCTCTAATGGATACATTGGATCAATTGGAACATAACCTCCTCCTGCTTTTAAAATTGCAATCATTCCAATAATTGTCCAAATATCTCTATTGGCAATAATAGCAACTAAGTTATTTTTTTTTATTCCTCTATTTATTAATTCATTTGCTAAACTGTTAGCCAATGAATTAATTTCGTCATAAGTATAACTTTTATTTTTATATTTTATTGCTACAGTATTCTTATTATTTTTTACAATACTCTCAAATAATTCAACTATAGTATGTTGACTAACTTTTGTAGATTGGACCCCACTAAAATTTTTAAGTATAAGTTCTTTATCAAAATTTGATATTAACTCAATTTCAGAAATAGTTATATGATAATTTCCCACAATTTGATAAATGATATTTTCCATATAAGTGAGAATTCGTTCAATATCCTCATTGGTATATTTATTAGGATTAAATAATAGGTCAAAATTAATTGTATTATCTTGCTCACTAGCGCTGAGAGTTAAATCATAGCTTGTTTCTTCTCTTGCAGTTTCTAACTCAATTTGAAAAGGATTTGCTGTATCATTAAATTTTTTGTAATCAATAAAATAATTTTCAAAGACAAATAATGTTCTAATCGATTTGTTTGATATATTGGCTTTATTTTGAATCTCTGCTAGAGAACATAAAGAATACTGACTTTTATCAATATAAGTTTTTTGATGTCTTTTTACTAATTGAATAAATTCTTCATTATTACGAGTAGTAACACGTACAGGTATAGTATTAATAAGTAATCCTACAAGACTATCAACATTATGTATATTTCCTTCTCTACCAGAAATTACTTCTCCAAATACTACATCATCGCAATAATTATATTTTTGTAAAGTAATACCCCAAATACATTCTAATAGACTACTCAAAGTAATCATCTCATTTGAACATATTTTCTTTACTTCTTCAACAATACGCAAATCTAATTTCTTTTTATTTCTTTTTACATTTATGGTAGACTTTTTAGGAACTTGAGTTGGGCTAATCGTAATTGTGTTATCATAACCTTCTAAAATATCACTCCAGAAGTTTAATTGATCATCAGTATTCTGTTTTTCTAGCCAATTTTTATATTCTTTAAATGAAGTCTCCTCATTTTTTCTTTGATTTAACTCAAATTCAATGTCCTTTACTTCATACCCTTCAGTAAATTTTGAATAACATATCAAAAAATCTTTAAGAATTAATCCTACACTCCATCCGTCTAATATTATATGATGAAATGTCCATAATAACTTGTACTCATAATCGTTTACTTTTATCAATGTCACTCGTAAAAGTGAATCCTTCTGAAGATCAAATCCTCGGTTTATATCATTAATCTGAATTTCATTAAATTCATCTGAGATATCATAATATTGAAATTCAATTTCACGATTAGAAAGAACAATTTGCCTAGGTTTAGACAGTTTCTTATAGGAAATTGCTGACCTTAAAACCTCATATTTTCTTGATAAAATTTCAAGCGTTTTTCTGATGAGGTTCTGATTTAAACTTCCATTACATTTAAATACATATTGAACAACATAGTCAGTTTTACTTTCATCTGCTAGATAATGATACAGTATTCCTTCCTGAAGTGGAGAAAGAGAACAAATCATCTCAATATTATTATTTTTTACTCTCATGATAACTTTACCTTTACCTTATTCAAAATCTAATTCATCAATAATTTCTAGATCTTCGGAACTTACATCATTAGTTGTAACATCAGAAATAGTACGAATATTATATTTATTTTGTAAACAGTGAGAAATACAGTCTTGTATAGCAGTTTTAAATAGTTGCAAAAAGGTACTCATTTCATTAACATTATAAATTCCAGATAAATAGTCTAATACAAATATCAATCGACCATCAGAAATTGTTCCATTAATATTAATTCGTCCTGGCAGAAAATTTTGTTCGCTAATGGATCTACCAATATCTAAACTTAACCGCTTAATTTTTGTTTTCTCATTAATGTTACCCAAATAATTAAAACATATCTCAATATTTTGATAATTAATATTTTTTGAAAACGCAGCATAGCCAATTCCATGATTTGGTACCTTTCTTAATAGTTCCTTGTTAGCTATAATTGACTCTTCTATATTCGACGTACAATGCACTTTTACTGGATAGATATTTGTAAACCAGCCTACAGTTCTTTCGTTATGAACATTGTACTTACCTAAGTTATACCTACCATGTCCTTCCAAATAAATAATTGCGCTGTTAAAATTATTAATCTTATAAATTGTTATTCCTAAAGCTGCTATTAAAATATCTTGAATATCCGTATTGTAAGATGAATATGTTTTATTAATGAGATTCTCTGTTTCTAATTGACTAAGACTAAAAGTTAATTGAGAATATCCTTTAAAAGATTTTGTTTTATCATAACTGAAACAATTCTCATTTGAGTTATTAAATACATCCAACCAGTATTTCTCTTCTTTACTATTAGATTTTAATTCAAATAAATATTTTTTTAGTGATTTACTCCATAAATCAAAAGAAGCTGTCTTCAATGGTAATTTTAACTCTATTTTTGAATTAATTTGATACATTAACTCTTCTAAATCTTCTAATAAAATTCTCCATGAAATTCCATCTATAATTAAATGATGTATACAAATCAATACTGGAATCCTTGATAAACCCTTAAATGCAGCAATATGGATCAGCGGTCCATTACTTAAATCTATTTGACTTTGAACCTTTATACAGGCTTCTTTTATCCCAGCATTATCTAACCTATTACTTTCCAGATTAAACTCAAAGTATCTAAAACAATCATTTTCGGAAAAAGGTCTTACGTAAAGTTTATTGTTTTTATACACAGCTCTTAAAATATCATGATACTTCACAATCATAGTAAACGCTTGCAAAAAATGTTCAAATTTTTCTTTCTCTATACTTATCAATACAGACTGATTATAGTAATTTTTTACCGGTAATTTCCAATTATTAAATTCATCAATAATTGGTGTAGTATGGGCAAAACCCGTAAATTCATTTTGATCATAATTGACCATTACATTCTTCTTTATACGAGTTGCAATCTTTGATATAATCCCTTCTTCAAGAATTGTTTTAATTTTTAAGTCATAACCTAGATTACGTAGTTTAGATACAACTCTTAATGCAGAAATTGAATCTCCTCCTAGTTCATAGAAACTATCGTCTATACCGACTCTCGTTTTTTCAAGTACTTCTTCTAAAATCTTACATAAAATTATTTCCATTTCATTCACTGGTAAAATATATTTAGATGTAATTGTTTTATCAACAGATGGTAAAGATTTTTTATCAAGTTTACCATTAATTGTAGTAGGAATCTGATTAATACGTATAATATAAGAAGGTACCATATATGAAGGTAATAGTTTTAATAATTCTTTTCTTAAATAGTTTAAATCAAACTCTTCATTTGAAACATAGTAACCAATTATTTGAGTATCACTTTCATCACTATTACTTTTTACGATAGCAATTGCATCATCTATTCCCAATATTTTTTTTAATGCTGATTCTACTTCACCGAGTTCAACTCTGTATCCATGAATCTGAATTTGCTCATCAATTCTACCAAGATATTTTATTCTTCCGTCAAAGTCTCTTTTAGCTAAATCACCTGAACAGTATAAACGCCCATTATCAAAGGGATTATCAATAAATTTCATTGATGTTAATTTAGAATTGTTAATGTATCCTCTAGTCAAACCCTCCCCACTAACACAAAGTTCACCGGGTTCACCTATGCCACATAAGTGACCATTATTAATAATGTATAAATTGAGTGTGTCTAAGCACTCACCTATATGATTAATTCCATACTTAATTTCATTATCTGATATTTCATTGTAAGTAACATGAATTGTTGTTTCAGTTATTCCATACATATTTATCAACTTAACATTAGGATACATTTCATGCCATTTGTAAAGTTTAGATACATTTAAGAACTCACCCCCAAAAATAACATATCGTAATGACAAGCTTTCATTTTTAGTTATTCTTATTAGATTGTAAAATGATGAAGGTACTTGATTGAGTACTGTTACCTTTTCACTAATTAACAACTTAAGAAATTCGTAGCTATCTTTAGAAACATCCTCTTTAACAATTACAAGTTTTCCGCCGTATAATAACGCACCGAATATCTCCCAAACAGAAAAATCAAATCCGTAGGCGTGAAACATTGTCCAAACATCATCACTTTTGAATTTAAATGGATGTTTAGAATTGAAAAAGAGACTTATTAAATTTCTATTTTCGACAATAACACCTTTTGGATTTCCAGTAGTACCTGAAGTATAGATGACATATAATGCATTTTCTGGTCTTATCACAATATCTAAATTTTCTTTTAGGCTATCATCGTCGTTTTTAAAGGTAACAGGAAATTTAATTACGTTTTTTCTACTACTATTAAAATCTATATCTTTATTTGTTAAAATTATGACTGGTTTACAATCCTCTATTATATAATCAACTCTAACCTTTGGATAGTTTGTATTAATTGGAACATATGCTGCTCCTGTTTTTATAACAGCTAAAATTGAGATTATCATATCAATCGATTTGTCAAAATATAAACAAATAAACTTCTCAGGACCAGCTCCCCTATTGATTAATTCATGAGCCAGTATATTGGATTTTTCATTTAATAATCTATAAGTAATTTGTTCAGTTCCTTCAACTAGAGCAATATTATCAGAATATTTGTTTGCAACTTCTTCAAATAAAGTTGCGATTACACTATTAATATTAACGTTTGGTATTTTAGTTTTAATTTTTCTTAATAAATTTTTCTTTTCATCTTCATCTATTAACTCAATTTCGTTGATCTTTTGATTTATATTTGTAACTAGTTGATCGAGTATGTTAGTATAATACTTAGATATAATTTCAATTGTATTCTTATTGAATAAACTTGTTTTATATTCAATACTTAAATCATAATTATTTTTTGAAACACCAATTTGAAAAGTTAAATCAAATTTTGATTTTTTACTATGAATTTTAATAGATTCGGAAGTTATCCCCTGTAAATTTAACTTAGGTTCTACATTGTTCTGCATTACAAACATGATATCAAATAGTGGATTCCTGTTTATATCACGAGAAAAATCAAGATGTTCTATAATATTTTCATATGAAAAATTCTGATAGTCAAGGACCTCAAAAATATTTTTTTGGAGATTCTTTAAAAATTCTTCAACTTTCATATTTTGTTCTATTTGGATTCTTAATGGGATAGTATTAGCAAACATTCCAATAATACCCTCTAAAAATATTTTTGATCTACCAGCTGTGACAGTTCCAATAATGAAATCATCTTGTCTACTATATCTTTGACATAAAATTGATAATGCAGTAATAAAAATAGTATATTCAGTTATGTTGAATTCTCTAGAAACTCTATTTATTTTTTGACAAATAGTAGGATCTAATTTAGTTCTTATAATCTCGCCATTATCATCGAAGTGTCTTAATCTTTGATAGTCTGTAGGAAAATTCAATACTGGAACTGTATCTTTAAATGTTTTCTTCCAAAATCTTAAGGCTTCAGTGGTATCCTGACAATTTAACCATTCACAATAATCAATATACTGGAATTCAATGCTATCGTTATCTTTCAATCCATTATAGTAATTACTGAGTTCCATACATAAGTTCGACATACTAATACCATCACTAATAATATGATGAACATCAAATGCAAATATATACTCATCATTTTTAATTTCAATTAACTTAACTCTTAATAATGGTGAGTTACTTAAATCAAATGGCTTAATGAAATTGTCAATTTCAAATTTTAAATCAGTATTATCACATTTTATATATTCCATTTCAATGTTTACATCATCTGAAATAGTTTGATATACTTGATCATCTTCGATTATAAAACGTGTTCGTAAAATTGAGTTTTTCTTACAAACTTCTTTTAGTGAAGTTCTCAGTTTGTCTACATCTAAGCTTCCTTTCAATTTTGAAAATTGAGGCATATTATATGCTACACTACTTGGATCTTTTTGACAGTAATAATAAATCCCAAGTTGATTTGGTGATAACTTGTATTTTAATTTTTTTATTGTTTTAGGAATCGAATCTTTTCCTTCATTCTTAGCAATATTAATTTTACTAGTTAAACCTCTTACAGTATCATCACTTAATACATCGCTCACTTTTAGACGAATATTTAATTTATCATCAATTTCATTGCATAACTTCATCAAAAGTAATGAATTTCCACCGTGTTTTATGAATGAATCATCAATTCCTAAAAAATCAGTATTTAATAATCTTTTAAAAATTTCACATATAACTTCTTCATTATAATTTGAAGGTTCAACAATATTAGTCTCATTATGACTTCCCTTCAGATTTCTAAGAGATTTAATATCCAGTTTCCCATTAATTGTGTATGGTATTTTTTCTACAATATACCAATAAGAAGGTACCATATATTTGGGTAAAAATTTTTTGCATTGGCTTTTTATAAATTCAGTATCTTTGTCCTTATTTAGCATTACATATGCACACAATGCCATATCTTCTCCAACTGGATTATAGCAAACTGCCACATTATCCACATACTTTAAATTCTTAATTACATTTTCAATTTCTTTAATTTCAACACGATATCCATTAACTTTAACTTGCTCATCAATTCGTCCTAAAAATTCAATATTTCCATCCGGTAACCACCTTCCTAAGTCACCAGTGTGATATAATCTACTATTCACAATCGAATTACTAGTGAACATTCTCTTAGTTAAGTCATTATTATTTAAATATTCTATCGCTAGACCACTTCCGGATATACATATTTCTCCAGGAACATACACTCCACAAATTTGGTCTTCATTTAGTATATATACTTTTTTATTTTCAATGGGTTTTCCAATAGGGATACGTTTTGTTAAAGAGTTACCAGTATATTCAAAATGGGTTGCACATACGGTTACCTCTGTTGGACCATAATCATTAGAAATTCGAATACCTCTATGTTTCTCTGCTATTAATGGTGATAATTCTGCACCAGCCGAAATTACACTTTTCATAGATGAAAGATTTATAATATCTAATATCATTGGCGGTAAAATTCCAATAGTTATTTTATAATCCTTAATGAATTTTTCTAATAAATATGGATCGTTTCTTATCTCCTCTGAAACAATATAGAGAGATGCTCCACACAAAATACTCATTGTAAATTCAGATATAGAAGCATCGAATGAAAAACTAGCAAACTGTAACACTCTATCTGTCTCAGTTATTCCTTGATTTCTAATAAAATGTTCTCTAAGATCATTTAAACCACTATTACTAATTATTATTCCCTTTGGTTTTCCGGTAGTACCTGAAGTATATATGATGTAGAGAGGAAGATTTACACTAGTCTCATTTGTAAAGAGATAGTTACTATTTTCTATAGAATTATTGATTTCGTTCTTATGTATCAGCATAAGCCCATCATAGGTTTCATCATAATCTGACAGCACTAATTCTACTCTACTATCATCTAAAATATACTTTATTCTATCATACGGATATGAGTGATCAATTGGTACGTATACACAGTCAATCTTTGCGATACCTAACATAGCTGCAACAGCAAAACACTGTCTTTTGGCAATTACAGCAACTTTCATTCCTGGTGAAATCCCTTTTGCAATTAACATTGAAGATATTTTAGATGCATAAGAATTTAATTCGCTATACGTATAACTTTCAAAGTTATCACAGATTGCAATCCTATCAGGAAATTTCACAGCTTGATCTTCAAATAAATTAGCAAATCGTTTTCTATTTTCAATTCTATATTCTGTTTCATTAAATTTGTTAAGAACAAGTTGCATCTCGTCTGAATTAAACATTTCAATTTCATGATATTTCTTATTTATATCAAGCATTTCGTTCAAAATACAAAGGTAATGCTTAAAATACCACTTTATGCTTTCTTTATCAAAAAGACTCCTTCTATATTCAATTTCTATCTCATTCTCTGAACGATTTGTATTAACTATAAATGCTAATTTAGATTGTACTTGATGTTTGGGTATTGGAATTCTTTCTAATATCAATTCTCCAAAATCTAAATTTACTTCTCCAATATTTTCAAATACAAATAAAATATCTAATAAAGATTTCAATGAATCTTGACCATTCAGTTTAAGAGAACTTTCGATTTTTTCATTTGTAATTTGTTGATGCTTTTGAATTTGAATAATTTGCTCCATGCTTTCGTTTAATATATTATAAACACTATTATTCGACACATGAAAATTATAAATTTGAGTGTTCACAAACATCCCTAATATATTATGAATATCATTTAGATTTCTACCAGATAATACTATACCAAAGCCAATATCGTTATTACATGTATATTTACTTAACATCAATGCAAAAGCAGTGCAGTAATATGTATACTCTGTAATTTTTAAATTAAAACATAGATTTTTAATTTGTTCTTTTAAATTATTAGGAATAGTTGCATAGAAAGTATCACCTTCTAAGTTATAACTCTCTACATAATCCGAAATTAATGATGGTGCTCTAAAAATCTCGTTTTTAGTTCTATTAGCAAAATATAATTCATTTTCCGTTTTATTCTTAGTAGAAATATATCGACAATAATCGAAAAATTCAATTCCAGTTCTCTTTGTTACTTTACCGAAGTAACGATTAAACAATTCTAAAATAAATAAATTCACTGATATTCCATCAAATATTATATGATGGATATCTAAAAATATCATTCCATCATGAGCGTCTATCGTATTTAATGATTTATTACATTCATAAACTTCCAACCTTAACAACGGTCCATAATTTAAATTAAAAGGCCTAATAAGTTTGTACAAAGCATCAGCATTATTAAATAATCCATCATCAATTTTTCGATTAACTCTTACATCAACATTTTCGTTAACATTTTGCACTAAATTATTATTTTCAAAAGAAAATGTTGTTCTTAAAACTGAATGTTCAGCCACCATATCCTCTAAACATTTTTCAAGTTTATCTATGTTTAATTTTCCTTTATATTTAGCTAAGAAAGGCAAATTATAGGATGTATCGAGTTCATTCTTTTTGCACTCGAGATATATTCCCAATTGTGTCGAGGTGGCAATTTTATTCCCTTTTTCTTCTAAATGCTTTATTGTTTTAACTTTTGATCCAGTGTTTAATTTATTTTCAATTATTTTTCTAATTTTTTCAACACAAGGATTCTTATAAATTTCATCTATTGATAAT
The DNA here is from genome assembly GCA_032481955.1 of Streptococcus mitis. Classification (GTDB taxonomy): domain Bacteria; phylum Bacillota; class Bacilli; order Lactobacillales; family Streptococcaceae; genus Streptococcus; species Streptococcus mitis_DQ. Next base: position 34,406 of record JAWERV010000011.1, read on the forward strand.
GAAATTGAAAATTCTTTTTCAATTTCATTTACTAAACGAATCATATCAAGCGAATTCATACCGAATTGTAAAAAATTTATTGAAGTTTCAATTCGTTTGTTAGTTAACTTATATATTAGTCGTAAAATTCTACCTTTAATATCAGAACTAAAATATTCATTAATATCATATTCAATTTGTGGTAATCTTTTTACATCAATTTTACCGTTATCTGTTAAAGGAATTTCTTCTATTTGGAAAAATTTAGAAGGAATCATGTATTGAGGTAAAATTTTTTCAATCTCTTTCCTTATATATTCATTGCTTAAATTTTTTTTAGAAAGATAGTATGCAATTAAATATATGTTATTATTAGACTTATGAGGTACTACAACTGCGTTATCAATATCTGTTATTGTTCGAATTACATTCTCTACTTCATCAATTTCAACACGAATACCATTTAGTTGAACTTGAGTATCTAATCTACCTAGATATTCCATATTTCCGTCAGGCAACCATTGAACGATATCACCAGTCCTAAGCATTTTACCATCACCAAACGGATTATTTATAAATTTAGAATCAGTTAACTGTTTATTTCCTACATAACCTCTCGCTAAAGATTGACCTGTTACACATAGTTCGCCAGGCATATATATCCCACATTCTTTCTCACCGTTAAAAACATACAATTTTACATTAGCTACTGGTTTTCCTATAGGAATTTTTTTTGGTACATCTCCGCCTTGATATTCCCAAACTGTACAGACTCCACCTTCACTAAGGCCATATCCATTCAAATATCTGCATGATTGTTTAATTTTATTTACTACATCATTGGTAGTAGACATACCACCAGTTTGAACAATACGGACCTTTGAAGGAATATTGATAAGATGACAGTACTGAGGTGGCAATAATAATAAAGTTACATTATTTTTTTCAATAAATCGTTCGACAAATTGTATATTTTTTAAATCATTTTCATTTATAAGACAAATACAAGCCCCACTAAATGCTGTAGTATTCAACTCTAATATATAAGTGCTAAACATAAATGAAGCAAACTGTAGAACCACATCATTCTTTCCAATATTAAATCGTTTATAATTATACTCACAATAGTTTACAACAGAATGATGTTCAATTTGAACACCTTTAGGCCTACCAGTAGTCCCCGAAGTATATATTATTAAAGCTAGATCATCAGGAGAATTTATATTTTGAATTTCATTATTCTCATGCTCAACTTCAAGTAGTGATTTAAAATCTATCGTTTGTATCTCAAATTTATCAAAATTTGCTGTAGTAGTATTAAGAATATACTTGGGATGGCAATCTTCAATTATATATTTTATTCTTTCAAAAGGTAATTTTGCATCAACAGGTACATAGCAACCTCCTGCTTTTAAAACTGAAAAAACGCTAAATATCATTTCTGGAGACCTTTCAGAAATGATCATTATTAAATCACTTTTATTTATAAAGCTTCTTAAGCTCTTAGCAACTCGATTTATAATTTTGTTGGCTTGAGAATATGTATATTTTTGATCCTGATAAATTATAAACAAATTTTCTGGATTGTTATCTACACTTCTTTCAAAAACTTGGTGAATACATAAATCATGAGAGAATTCTTGAAAAGTATCGTTAAATTTTGTTTCAATTAAACTTCTTTCTTGTTCTGAAATTAGATTAATATCATTTTGTTTTATACAATCCCTGTCAAGCAAACTTTCAATAACAGTTTTAAAATGCAAATAAATAAACTTCAAATAGTCTTTTGATAAAAATAAATTATCCCCAAATAACCTGCACTTTACTTCATGATTATCCATAGTCACCTGTAAATTTAGTGAGAATTTATCTTCTATTTCTGAGTCAAAGCAAATAATACAATCAGTTAAAATTAATAATTTATCCTCATTTTGAAGACTTATACTTGGATTCATTATTTGTTTATCAATTTTCATTAAACATTTTTCATTAAATTCGTCAGTTAAATCGATTTCTAAACCGTAAATTTGATCTTTTTTCTTATAAGCTAAATAAAATAAAGAGTTATCATTAATAGACTTTAAAACAGTTGCATACGCATAACAATACACTGTTTTGACATCTACATGATAACTCTTTGCAATTTCAAGAATATTAATATTTAGAGAATTAATATCAAATAATACCTCGTTATAGTTAACTAGATTTGAATCGCAATCAATTCTTTTTCCAAAAAAATATACTTTATTTCCATCTTTCATGATAAATAACTCCTAAATTTATAACCAGAGTAATTCAAAACTATACATTACTAAAATAAATAATGTTAATTAAAACAATTAATAAATATACCTTATAAAACATTCTGTAAAATAAACCAATTAATTAATTCCGAAACATAATTTGCGTGTTGATAGAGAAAAAAGTGATCTCCCTCTAATATTATAAAATGAATTTTATAAGTAGTTAATGAGAACCATTCAAAAAATTGGTTCTGTATCTCGACATCTAAATTACCATTAAAAACAAAAATAGGACAAGAAATTGTACATTTCTTAAAATTTAAATTTAATGAATTTAATACCTGAATATCAGCTTTTAAAATATTTATTGATAACTCCAATAGTTCAGTATTGGAAAAAATATCATTAGCAAAAGGATTGGATTCAATTATTGAAACTATCGATTTATCTGAAATATCAATTATATCAGTAATTACATTTGGAGGTGACGTTGCACAAAAAATCATTGCATACGGAAGTTTAAAATTCATTCTTTCTAATTCATAATATAGTCTATAAATTATTTTACTTCCCATGCTATAACCCAATAAAATATAATCATCAGAATTATGAACATTTTTTTTAATTTCTAATATAACATCATTTATAAATTCATCAATACTAGTGAACAATTCTTCTGTATATCTTGAACCATGCCCAGAATACTCTATAGGAATCAATTCCAAATTTGGTGATAAATTATTAAAGAAAATATTTACATAAAATTGTGAAACTCCACCAGCATATGGAAAACAAATAAGTTTTATTTTTTTCATTTTTAACAAGACTTCCTATTAATAAACTTTCCTTGCACTCCTTATTCACAGAACAATATGATATGATAGTTTTTTTCAGTTGTAGTGTATCATAATTTTAATTATTTTGCAAGTCATTTATAGTGAAATTAACTATAAAATTGAGTGGAACAATTAAAAGCCCTGTTGTAAAATGAAGTGCAACAAAAAAGACGTGTTCATCTGATATACTAGAGTTGCGAAAAACAGTATAAAGGAAGATGAACATGTCCACTAATTATTCTACCACAAAGCAATCATACAAGCACTTATCTGAAGCTGAGCGAGGGGAAATTGAAGCTTATTTAAGCGTAGGACTCAAACCTGCTGAGATTGCTCGTAGACTAGGGAGAAATCGCTCTACTATTACTCGTGAATTAATCGTGGTTCCATAACACAAGTGAAAAAAGTAAATTGGAATAAGGTTTATTAACAACGCTATTATGCAGATGCTACCCAAAATCGTTATCGTAATGATAGAGAAGCCTGCTATTATCTGAAACTGGATCGTATAACGGACGACTTTCTGAGAGAATTCACAGAAGAAATGAGAGAGAAACCAAGAGTAGATAGTATAGATACCTTTGTTCACACCTATAGAATCCAACATGTAGATGCAGTTGTTAATTCAACCAAGACGCTCTATAACTATATCCACCAAAGATTGCTAGAGATTAAGGCCATTGATTTGCCAAGAGCGGTTCGCATCCGTAAGAAATTTACCAAGCGCCTCTCTACCAAGAAACATCTAGGAAAGTCAATTGAAGAAAGGCCAGAAGAGATCAATAATCGTTCTCGTTTTGGAGATTGGGAAATTGATTCCGTTCTGGGTGGAAAGACAGTAGGAGAACCTTCTATTCTGACCTTGGTAGAACGACAAACACGTTATGCTTTCACAAAGAAACTCGTGGAGAAGAAGGCAGAATATGTTAATCAATAACATAAAGGTAGTTAATCTTTAACCGCCATAGGATTAGTTCTTGTTATTGCAATAGTATTTCTATACTAAATTTTTTATCAAAATCCTTACCATTCAGTACTTTTACAAACATTTCTAGATTTTTTATTAAGCACTCATACTCATAAAGATAATGATCTAGCTCCTCTTGAAACACTCTTATTTTTTCGCTTACTTGTTCTACTGTAATTGATTCTGGCAAATTTAATTTTGAGAAGTCATATTTTGCAAGCTTTCGACTGCTCACATCCTCACTCTTTAAATTGATAAGCACTTCCGCCATCTTATTTAAGTTGGCGATTTTTTCATTAATTTGATTTAGTTTTATATCTATCTCTGCTATTTCTTTTACTAACTCGTCTTTAATGTCTTGGTATTTCTTATCTGCTTCAGTTAATTCAATGAAGAGGTTAATCTCAGTAATCTTTTCCTGTAGACTCTTAACTGTAGGTCTTCTGTATGGTATTACTCGACTATCGTTGGTTAGCTGTCTTATCAATGTTCGTCCTTTGACATACTGATTCTTATCCGAATGTTCTTTGCTATATACAAAGTATGAGGTTGTCTCACGTATAAAGATTTTATATTTTGTTTGATTCTCTTCTTCCAGAATATCTAATTGATAATTTGGAATGAAAATGAGACCACTCTGCTTAATACCAAAAGACACTTTGATATAAATGCCCTCATCAACTAGCTTCTCTATTTGGTTCTCTGCAAGTTCCACTTCAAATTCACGAACGGTATCTCGTTTTTCCTTAAATGTCTTAAAGGCTTCCTCAATCTCTTCAGTGGATACTTTATCCTTATCTCGTTCTTCTTGGAAAGCATGGTACTGTTCCTGTAAATTCTCTAATCCTTCTGAAGCAATGACTTCCTTATTTTTAAAATAATCTTGAAAAAATTTGACATCATATAATTTCTTATCACTTATTTTTTGATGACCCAAACTTATCTTTTGATTCTCTTCTTCCAGGATAAAAGTTACATTTTTTTGTTTTAAATCAATGGTTAGATTCAATTCTTTTGCTTTTGTTATTAAATCTTCTAAAAAATTGACACAGTTCAACAAAAATTCTAAACGACTTTCAATCTCTTGCTTAGCAAAATGCATTCTAAAAAATTCTTCATCATATAGATCTCGTTTGCTGAGTTGGCGTCCTCGAATTGGTTTTATCATCGTTCTATCTGTCATCAAAAAACGGCTATGCTTTTGACTAAAATCAATCTGAACATGCAACTGCTTTGCTTTCTCTAAAAAATCATCAAACGATTTAGATTGCTGCATCAAAAAATAAAGACGTTGCTTTAATTCAAATTTATGACTAGACTGCCTATATTTTTGATAGTCACGGTAAGAAAAACTCTTCTCAATAATTTTCGCCCCAGCCACTTTAGAAATACGGTCTGAAATCATACGGAGATTTCGTTCTAAGGCATAGTTCCATATCAATTTTTTATCTGAATTGCGGTCAATAGCGTTGATTATGATGTGATTATGAACATGATCTTTGTCTGTATGAGTTGCTACGATAAACTTAAAACGACCTCCTGTCAATTCCATCATGGTCTCATAACCAATGCGGTTAATTTCTTCAGGTGTCAGATTATCTTCAGGAGAAAATGATTGAATGAGGTGATGAGCATGAATAGTTTGTTGGTGTTTTTCTTGTCGGTCGTTTCTGGATTCGTACAACTTGTCATTATTGGTGAAGTTGACATTGTACATCTCTACCATTTCTTCATAGCTAGGAAAGTCTAAGTAATTACTCATGCAAAAATCAGATACTAATTTTAGATTATCCGTTTTTTCTGGATTGAGGATATATTTAATCAAACGTCTACGGTATTTTTTACCATGTGTCGCAAAGTGTTTAGTGACTACCATAAAATTCCCTCAGTCTATTAACTTCAACTTGAAAATCTTTCTCTACTCCAGTAATTAACTCACTAATTCCCTTACTCAATTCTTGTAATTGTTCCTGAGAAATCAGATGGCTCTGATTGATAGCGCGCGCAATTTGATTAATATTATTTCCAATCCGTCTCAATTCAAAAACTAACTGGTCATAGGTATCCGTGTTAATTGTGACAAAAGCCATATTGGGATTAAGCAAAACTTTTCTGGCATAGGCTGAGAAATTTTGACAATTGCTCTTAGCAATCCATTCATTCAATTGGTGTAATTCTGGATCAGTTAGAAATACTTTTTTGAGATTGGTACGATAGCGATAAACCATTACATCCTCCTAACCCATATATTTTTCACGGAACTCACGACTGAGTGGCTGCACTTGATTCACTTCTGCAATCAATTCTTGAACGCAAGTCAATAAGATTGAGACGTGCTCTTGAGTCACTTGATGATTTTCTCTTGCGACAACCAGAACTTCATACACATCTCGACTAATCTGTTCAAACTTTTGAGACTGCCAAAGGGAGAACCAACTTTCAAAAATTCTATCCTGATAATTCTTTTTCAATAAATTTTGACGAAGAAATTCTGAGAAACTATCCACTTTTTGTTCCCTCATCATTTCTTTTATCTGTTTTTCTTCTTGTCTCGTAATTCTAAATTGCTTTCGGATTGACTTAATTTCTTGTCCCATTCTGATATCCCTTCAATATTCTACTTGTCTGACAGTGTAAGTCTACCTCACATTGTCAGTACGCTTCCTAAAGACCTCAATTGCTTCTTGTTCGGTCTTTGCGAGCTCAGACATTGTGTCCACAATATCCCAAAAATCATATCGCCAGCCGACCAAAACCTTCTAGTTTTGACAGCTAACGATAAGATAACTTGGTGTCTTCGCCCCAAAACCCCCATAGAAAAATCTTAGCTAGATTTTTTTAAGTTGAGAAAAGTATAGCAGAAGACATTTGAGGAAGTTATCACAAGGGAATAAGGGTATGAAAAAAGAGCCTAGTGGCTCTCCACATTAAGTATCGATTTCATTCATCACTACTTACTGAGTTAAATCAAAACGTTATCTTTAGTAGTCTCTCCTGCTAAAAGTATAAGCTGACTTAAACTATACTAGTTTATAACAAAATGAGGGATACATCTCTCTCTTTCTGTAATAGAACTTTCCATATCATCGCATTTTCGAATTGTATTAAATTTTTCTTCATATTCATTATAAAATGTTGAATAAAAATTTCTTAATATAAAAATCAAGAATTGTCCAGGAGTCACAGCTGATGTGACTGGAATTCTACAATTTTTATATTGCCCTAAAGTCAAGTGAGATTTAGGATGCTCCACATCAATACTATTATAAAAATCATAATCAAATCTTATTGGAAATGGATATATATTTTTGCTAATGATATCAGAATATAATTCCTCATATCCATCACTTTCATCAGTTGTTCTATTGTCCTCAAATGCAAACAAAGATGGGGAAGGAAAAAAAGTCAACCTATGAGTTAAAATCTTTTTATCTTGTTCATCAATCTCATATGTGAGTGATATTAGTGCTCCATCAACTAACTTTACATTATAATTTTTGTCTTTCTCTAGTTCTTTATACAAATCTATATACTCTAACTCATTATCAAAAATAACCTTATGATTTTCATCTGCAACAGCTGGAGTAATTTTGGTTATAGTTTTTGAAATACTTTTTCCCTTTTTCCTTTTATCATTAATTTTTTTTAGCATCTGCTTTGTACTAGGATAATTATTAGAAATCTCTAATCCCACCTCGGTCAAACACACTGTAAAATCTATAATTTCTTTATTTATAGCTTCGCTTAATTTTTTTGCCATGAATTTAATCCTTTTGAAGGAATTTGAGAAGTATTTCCCGATCTTCTTGTGAAAGGTCTAGATCAAAGCCTGATAACAAACCGTCTTTAACCCCCTCTACAATCTTCTCAATACCCTTATTAACATCTGCAATTGAACGTTTTTCAGCTGATGTTTTATCTCTATTTATAGTTTGAATCAGCTTTAATTGTTCTTTAGTAGGATAATGAAATCTTAAATCAAATTTGTTTTCTCTCACAAGTTTGTACTCTTCTGAAAGTAGGTCCATTTTTTCACCAACACCAGTCACTCTTACCCAACCTTTACTTCTTGTCATTGCAGTGAATAATCGATTTCGAACAGTTTGCAACTCATCAGAAGAGTCGTAACAGTCTTGGGCATTCATAACATAAACCATAGAAGCCTCATTGCCTTTTGCTCTGTATATTCCTGTAAAAGTTATTGATACATCATCAGTATAAAAAATATTAGCATTTGCTTCACCAGCGATTTGACTAGTATATCCGTGTTCATATAATATTGCTCTAACCTTTGCAACTTCTTGTTTCGTTTTAACAGGATCTGGATTTATTACAATAATATCTTTTGCAGTTAAGTCGTCTGACTCAATATTTTTAATAATTTCTGTAGCTATCCACTCACTTTGATCTTCTTTACTAGTAAAAGTTTTAAATAAAAGTAAGTCATCAAAATGAGAATGTTCTTCTAAAAATTTAGGACTCGTTTTATTAGTCCGTGTTAACTGCACTTGTTGTCCTAATTCTATGTGTTTGTCTCTTGTAAGAACATTTTCATATCCAACTTCGTTCCATAGTTCAGCATCTTCAAACATTTGAATTAATCCGGTGTTAGAACGCTCATCAGTATTACGATAAACACCAAATCCTAAAGCATGTGCTGTCACCAAAATTGGTCTAGGATTTCTATAACATTTTTCTAAGACAATATCTTCACTATCATCATTTCTCTTTAGAGTAACTCTCGGAGTGTCTGTTTCTCCTTCATTACCAAATAGTTCTTCAGGAGATGGCAAAGATTTTCCTGAGAGACTTTGAAGTTCATCATATGCATACACAATTCGCTTATTATCTTTTGCTAAATGATAACAGATTTGGAAAAAATATTTAGAGAAATCCTGAGCTTCGTCTATTAAAATTGCGTCATACATTTGCACTTGTTGAGTCATTTTATTAATAGCTTCTTCACAAACTTTTCCAAATGGTTCGAATCCAAATTTTCTTTTTGCTTGTGAGTAATCATAGTATTCAGCATCATTCTGATATTTTATAAACTGATGATACAGTCCATCATCATCGCCACCACTAGGGCGCCCCCAGGCATTTAATACCTTTAAATTTTCCCAATTTGGTAATGTTTGTGTCTGCGCCACATAAAATCTAGTAATCAGTTCTTTAAACTGTTCTTTGAGAGATCTTGTATTGAATGTTACTACAATTTTCCAATCTTGATGTTTAGCATGTAGGTATGCTGCTTTCATTGCTAGTACAATTGTTTTACCCGATCCTGCTAATCCTCTAATTCTCTGGACACCGTCTACAGATTCTACCACCGCCTTACTTTGCTGTGGGTCAAGAGTTGCAATATGTTTTTTTACCTCCTCTATCTTAGCTCCTCTTGAGCTAGGAGAAGTTATTCTTCTAACAGTCGTATTTTCTCTAATATTTTTTATATTTTGAATTACAGATTTTGTTTGATTAAAATCATCATCCGAAAAATCATCTATATCCAAATCGTCAAGTTTATTTATAAGTTTATGAAGAGTCTTATTATTAAAAATCAAGTACTCGTCATCTTCATTACTTTCTAAATGAACTTCCGGTGCATATGTTACGATTGTTAAAGGGAGCTTTAGTTTCCTCCTATTTGTTAGCTCTTTATATGATTTTAAATAGCCGTCCACAATATTGAAAATTTCATCCTGCTTATCCTCAAAACCATCAATATCTTGTTTTTCTGTTCCAGATATTAAATCAAAAATAACTACTCCATATCTCCTAGAAATGAGTGTAGCATCTATAGGGTATGGACCTTGTGTAGTTCCAATTATTGGATAACCTACATATAAGGTACTATCCTCTTCTATTGGCAGTTCTGTAAAAAAATCAATCAACATCTTATCAACTACTGGGTTTTTAGAGGATCCTTTTACTATTTCCATTATTTGTTCTCTTTTCTAAATGTTTTTATCTATTATAACATATATTAAATACTAATTTACAAGTAATGCTGATAACCTAGAACTAACAATTTCATACAGCTATACTTTCTTGATATACACTACTATTTTAACTTCTCTTTTCCCCCCCTCAACATCTCTTTCTCTACCTGACTCCACTCCCCAAACAGTAACTCTTGAAGAATATCTGCTGCTGAAATTTTATCTTCTCCTGAATCATGTACACAACTTCTATCTCGTTGGTAAATTTGAATTCTTTCAAAGATAGCTAGTTCTTCCAATTGTCGTGTATTATCAACTAAATGATTTACAATGAAATCATGATGTTCTTTTGGAGTTGCGCGTGCTTGATTTGGATTGATAGCGTATAGTTCTTCGTATCGGATAAGGGTACTCAGATAAGACAGCTCAGGCTTTGTCGCAATCAAGGCTAATTGTACCTCATATCCCTTATTTTTCAAGAGTTGTGCTGTTTTCTTTGGAACATCAATCGTTCGTAAAGTTCCCTCAATCAAAAGATTGTATCCCAAATGACTCAATTCTCTTACTAAAGACTCTACCATTTTCCCTGCAAAATCTTTGGTGTATTCTACACTGTCTTTGCCATATTCTTGCTGCAGTTCTAAATAGTGTGGATGCTGAGAACGAAAACTATCACCATCTATGATAACAATATTTCCTTGAAATTCTTTCTGTTTAATACGATGAATTGTAGTCTTACCGGCACCACTTTGCCCTCCAAGCAAAATCGCTATAGGTTGCTTACTGGACTTTTTTCCTCTTGTCAGAGAA
>JAWERV010000012.1:0-45167 GCA_032481955.1 Streptococcus mitis
TAACATCAACTTATAAAAGTAGGCTTTTAACCCTATCAATAATGTGGCTTTTCAACCACGCTTCGGCATTCAACCCTGCCTGTCCGTAGGCATTTTTTAATCGGGTTTATATTTGCTAGAAAACATCATCTCATTTTCTAAGCTTTATTACTATATCATATTTTTAAGAACTTGTAAAGCGTTTTACGAAAAAAATATAAAAAAGTTCGCAAAATATTTGGATTTTATTTGATTTAATACTAATTATTCTCTTGTAAACGATTACAACATGAACGAAATACTTATTCTATGTCACTAAAAGTAATCGAAAATCATTCTATGCTCTTTACATTCGATGTTTGATCTATTAGAGAAGATGTCGGCATTTTTATATCATTAAAATCGTGCAACTTTTTTCAGATACTTTTAAAAGATTGATTTCATTAGCTATTTCCTTTATACTGGATAAAAAGGAGAATAGTATGTCAGAAACAAATCACGAAATTGATTCAAATTTTGCAGGTCGTTTAAATATCCTGCGTGCTGGTGTTCTTGGTGCCAATGATGGAATTATTTCCATTGCTGGTGTGGTTATTGGGGTTGTCAGTGCTACAAGCAATATCTGGATTATCTTTTTATCTGGTTTTGCGGCTATCTTAGCTGGTGCCTTTTCAATGGCTGGTGGAGAATATGTATCCGTTTCAACTCAAAAAGATACTGAGGAAGCAGCTGTTGCGCGTGAGCAACTCTTACTAGACCAAGATATAGAACTAGCTAAAAAATCCCTCTATACTGCCTATATCCAAAATGGAGAATGTGAAACCTCTGCTCAACTCTTGACCAATAAGGCCTTTCTTAAAAATCCACTCAAGGCTCTGGTCGAGGAAAAATATGGGATTGAGTACGAAGAATTTACCAATCCTTGGCACGCTGCTGTTTCCAGCTTTGTTGCCTTTTTCCTTGGAAGTTTGCCTCCAATGCTGTCAGTGACCATTTTCCCAAGTGATTACCGCATTCCAGCTACTGTCCTGATTGTAGGTCTTTCACTCTTGATGACTGGCTACACTAGTGCCAAACTTGGAAAAGCCCCAACCAAAACAGCTATGATTCGTAACCTTGCTATTGGTCTCTTGACTATGGGAGTTACCTTCTTACTCGGACAACTTTTCAGCATTTAGAAGACAAGAAATACCTCGATTTTGAAGTCGAGGTATCTTTTTTTACATTTGTACAATCTTGCGATAGCTTCTAGAAGTAATCATGAAAATCAGTACATAGGCGATGAGGAAGATAGCGCAGATAGACAAGGTCACAATCAACATCATAGTCGTATCTATTACACCAATCACTTTTAAAATCAGACTAAGCATATGGTAGGCAAAGGCGAGATGTATGAAGGCAAAGAGCAAAGGAAGGAAGAAAACAGTTAAAACCTGTTTGTTGATGGTTTGCTTGATTTGCTTTTGATCTAAACCTACTTTCTGCAAGATAATAAAGCGTTCACGGTCTTCATAACCTTCAGAAATTTGCTTGTAATAGATGACCAGAACGGTTCCGACCATAAAGATAATGGATAGGAAAATACCGATAAAGAAGACACCACCAAAGAGGGCACTCATCTGAGCACTAGCATCTGATAGATTACTACCATAAACATAGCTTCCTTCCGTGTTTAATTGAGCATTAAACTTTTGTAAGTATTTTTCATATTCTTCAGCGACCTTGAGTTGTTCTTCTTCGCTGACATTTACATTCATACCACCGTAAAACTGATTATAGATAGCTGAATCTGGGAATTGGTCCAAAAAGGCTTGTAAATTAGGTACAACAAGGTAATTGTAATCAGCAGTCAAAATATTAAACTGATTTGGGACATGGTTCACAATGAAATCTTTATTAAATTCTTCTTTTACAGAAAATTGATGATCATTTAGAGTTAGAGCTTTCTGTCCTTTAACTCCCTCATTCTTTGCAAAGAGTCCGACCTCATTTCCTGATAGAGACAGTTTTTGACCAGTCATATTTTCATAATCTTTTTGATCAAATACCATGAAAACTGTTGTGGGTTGGACACGGTTTTGTCCTTTTTCAAAAAGGGTTAACTTGGTTCCTGCTTGGTTCGCAACACCAAAGTAAGTGTAACGAAGAACTTCTTTTTCTTTGATATTATAACCTTTGTCGCTTGCAAACTGACTCAAGAGTTTGTCCAAATCTTCTTTTTCAACATTTTGCCCTGAAACCCCAAAATCATGAGGATTTAGAACTTTTTTAAAGCTTTCTGAGGCATTGAAAATACTAGTCGCTGCAGACATGGTTACCAAGACCATTGTTGACAAAATAGCGATAGTTGCTAGTCCAACCGCATTTTTCTTCATACGGAAAATCAAATTAGACACTGAGATAAGGTTATTTGGCTGGTAATAGTATTTCTTGTTTTTCTTCAAGATTTGTAGGAAGACTGTAATCCCTGCATTAAACAAGAGATAGGTACCAATTATAACTAGCAAAACAGCTAGGAAGAAGGTTGTTAGGGCTGTAAGGGGATCTTTTACTGTAAGGGCAAGATAATAGCCAATCCCTAAACTAATGGAACCAAGAATGGTTTGAAGAGGTAGAAAACGACCTTTTTTCTCACCACTAGCTTTTTCACGGGAAAGCTGGAGGGCATTCATACGGGCGATTCGAAGGGCATTCAGGAACATGAGCCCTAGAAAAATCAAGCCAAAGACAACAAGTACTGTAATGACAACTTTCATCTGGAAGGTAGAAACCAGTTCAACCTTCAATTTCATCAGTTTGAGCAAGAAGGCGAAAATCAACTTGTCAAATAAGGCTCCAATACCGATTCCTGCTCCAACAGTTAGAATTCCAAATAGAACTAACTCCTTAAAGCTCATACTGATCAGATGGCGTTTCTCCAGACCCAGCATGCCATAAATACCCAGTTCCTTGGAACGGTTTTTCATAACAAAACTATTGGCATAAAGGACAATAATAGCAGATGCAAGTGTGACAATCACCATACCAAATCCTAGAGTAGCTTGGATGGTTTCCCCTCCACGAATTTCTGCAATCTTGGGATTGAAGGTTAGGGAGTAAAAGAGATAGGTAACGGTGACTGCCAAGAGTACAGCCAGTGCAAAGGGATAGTAGAGTTTGCGGTTTTTAATCAAGTTCGATACCGCTAACTTATTGGTTAATCGAAACATACTAATTCACCTCGCTTGCCATGACAGTCAAGGTATCAGAAATTTCTTGGAACATCTGACGTTCTGTCTTCTCTCCACGGTAGATTTGGTTATAAAGAATGCCGTCCTTGATAAAGAGTACACGCTTAGCCCTGCTGGCAGCTGCTGTTGAGTGGGTTACCATGAGAATGGTTTGGCCACGTTCATTGATTTCATCAAAAACATCAAGAAGAGCTGCAGATGACTTGGAGTCAAGGGCACCTGTTGGCTCGTCTGCAAGGAGAATTTCAGGTTCTGTGATGATGGCGCGGGCTACTGCTACACGCTGTTTCTGCCCACCTGAAATCTCGTAAGGATACTTCTCTTGTAATTGGTTGATACCCAGATTCTCAGCTGTTACCACTAATTTCTTCATCATTTCCGTAATAGGTCTTCTTGACAATACTAGTGGAAGCAAGATATTGTCCTTAACAGAGAGCGTATCTAGTAAGTTAAAATCTTGGAAGACGAAGCCCAGCTTTTCACGACGGAAGCTAGAAGCCTGTGAATTTTTAATGGTTGCGGTGTCTGTTCCATTCAAGTAAACCTGTCCACGACTTGGTTTATCCAGCATAGCTAGGATATTGAGAAGAGTGGATTTACCAGAACCAGACTCACCCATGATAGCAACGTAGTCACCCTTTTCGACGGTAAAGTGAATATCCTTGAGGGCCTCTACTTGGTTGCCCTGAAAACGAGTTTTATAAATTTTTTGAACGTGTTTTACATCTAAAAGTGTCATGAGAATCTCCTTTCTTAATATCCCATCAAATGAAATGTCGCTTGCATCATAGCGCACCCCAACTGAACGCGCTCGATATCTTTGTGACTTGGTTTTCTTGTTTTCTTCTGTAAGATTTGTTTCATGATGTTACTCCTTTGTTCTTTATGAGTCTAGTTTACATCAAAAAAAGACCGCTTGCCATAACCTAACCTTACAAAAGAGACTTTAATCTTACATTTTTGTAAGATTGGGGGAAATGTAAGCAGATTTAATCTAGAGAAGTACACTGTAGCTTCTAAAATATTGTTAGAAATTGGTTTGAATTTCCCAATCAATTATTGAGTTTTTATTTCATTTCACTATGCAATAAATCTCTTGATTTTTTACTATAAAAATTATATAATATAATTATGAAAGGGCTTACTTTAGAAAGGAGAAAAAATCGGAAACTATAATTTGAGTAAGCTTATTTTAACTAACACCTTATTACCAAAATATTTCTACTAAAAATTTATTTTAGCTCTTTTCCAGAAAGTGTGGATATTATGAAAAAAATCTTGATTACTTTTTTTGCTATCCTTTCACTATTTTTCTATTCATCTGTTTTTGCAGATGATACTAATACAATAGTGAGCGAAACTATGACAGCTCAACAACTTGTGAATCAATACGCGACTGATTATGATATCACATTGGAACAAGCATCAGATTTACTTGGTATAAATTTATACGAACGCTCTTCACAGACATATAGAACAATTTCTACTCAAATAACTGTTACAAACTCCTATAAACCATCTATTTCTTTCTACTGCGAAACAAGCGAATATGGAACTTATCATGGTATTATAAGAATATTAAGAACAGAAATAAATAGAAATTATAATGGAATGTCAAAACAGTTTTCTGGTTCATTGTATGTCAATTTAGAACAGGCTGATAGAATATTCTATATAATTAATGGAGATTTCTTTGATAACGGTACTACAACTTTAAGCGGAGGACTGAATATTGGAATAGGAGAAAGCGCTAGCGTAAATTTGGGAGGTTCCTACGTTGATAATCACTATAAATATGTATATCATGAAGGGAGAGTTCATTTTTAATGAAACACAAAGAACATATACTCATCGGACTTCTCTATCTCCTCTCTCCATTCATCGGTCAGCTCTTAGTTGAAAAGACATACTTTATCGGTACACAATCTACAGCTACTGCTTATGCTATTTGCTGGCTATCAGTTGTTATCAGTATCCATCATTTATCAAAAAATGTATTGTCTCAGCATGAAAAATCAGATTAGAAATCTAAGTTCAAAATAATATTTTTAGTTTACAGATGAGACTGGCGAAATATTATTAAAAGTAAAAAAGCTTTAAATCAAGCAGTTTAGACTATTGATTTAAAGCTTTTTGCTTATTTCAAATCTTCTGTAGAATCTCACCAAAACCATCCTTCGTTATCGTCAATGGCTTGGGCTTCTTTGCGTTTGCGTGGGCCTGTTCCGTACATTTCTGCTTCAATTTCTTCCTTGGTCGGCATGATAGAGGCTAGGATGATATAGATAATCACGCCAAGTCCAAAGTTTGCGACTGTAAAAATGGCAAACAAGAAACGAACAAGGGTAACATCAAAGTTCCACTTGTCTGACAAACCTGCCAGAACTCCTGAAATCATACGATTTCGTCTCATTTTATAAAATTTACTGTTCATGGTATTACCTCTTTCTACTAGGTTAGACATAGTATATCACGGATAGGCTCGGCTTTCATCAGTCCTCAGGCTGATTTATCAGTAGCAATTTACCTCGACAAAGTCCACAGCGATAGCGTTTGGTATCAATCCTTCGCTTACGATGATAAGTTTGCTGGCAGGATTGGCAACGATAGAGCTTGATTGGCTTGGAGTTGCTATTGGGCAAGGAAGGCACAAAGCGTAATCCATCAACTGCTTTCAAAAGTTCCTTAAAATCCCGATCCTTGTGTTGATAGCCCTTCCCTTGAAAATAGAGGTGATAATGACAGAGTTCATGTCGGACAATTTTCCTAAAAACATCCAACCCCAGTTCCTGATAAACCTTGGGATTAAAATCCAAATGCCCATCTTTAGGGAAAAATCGCCCACCTGTCGACCGTAGACGCCTATTCCACTGGGCTTGGTGTTTAAAAGGTGTCCCAAAGTCTTCTTGCGATACGAGTTGAACATACTCAGTCAGATTCATTTGGAGCAAGGAGCGACAGGTTTACTTTTCCGCGTTCAGTGTCAATTTTTTTGACCCAAACCGTTACCAAGTCCCCAACTGATACCACTTGGCTAGGATGTTTGATAAATTTACGACTCATATGAGAAATATGAACCAAGCCATCCTCATGAATACCAATATCAACGAAAGCACCAAAGTCGACAACGTTACGGACCACTCCTTCTAATTTCTGTCCGACCACTAAGTCCTTGATATCTAGGACATCTTTGCGAAGCACAGGTGCATCGAAGGAATCACGGAAATCACGACCTGGTTTTAATAGGTCAGCAATGATATCTTTAAGAGTTTCTGGACCAAGGTCTAGCTCTTGCGCCATATCCTTGACTGAAAGGGACTTGAGTTTGCTTTGGGCTTCTTCATTCAAGTCTGTAATGTCCAAACGTTTGAAAAGTTCTTTAACGGCAACGTAATTTTCTGGGTGAACTCCAGTATTATCAAGAATATTGCTACTTTCAGGGATACGAAGGAAACCAGCTGCCTGCTCAAAGGCCTTGGCACCCAGACGAGGAACTTTCTTAATTTGGGCGCGTGAAGTGATTTTTCCTTCCTCCTCACGGTATTTGACGATATTTTCAGAAATGGTTTTATTGAGTCCAGCGACGTGGGAGAGAAGAGCTGGGCTGGCTGTATTGATGTTGACACCGACTTGGTTAACTACGGTATCCACGACAAAATCTAGACTTTCAGACAGTTTCTTCTGGCTGACATCATGCTGGTACTGACCAACGCCGATTGACTTAGGATCGATTTTAACCAACTCTGCAAGAGGATCTTGCAAGCGACGGGCGATAGAAATAGCAGAGCGTTTTTCAACGGTCAATTCTGGAAACTCCTGACGAGCAAGCTCACTGGCAGAATAGACCGAAGCACCACTTTCATTGACGATAACATAGCTGACTTCGGGAAAATCTTTAAGAACTTCCGCCACAAAGGCTTCACTTTCACGACTGGCCGTTCCATTTCCAATAGCAATAATCTCTACACCGTATTGACCAATCAAGTCTACCAAATCTTTCTTAGCTTCTTCGATTTGACGAGCTGATGCTGGTTTGACAGGATAAATGACCTGAGTTGTCAGCATTTTCCCAGTTGCATCCACGACAGCTAGCTTGGCACCTGTGCGAAAGGCTGGGTCAAACCCAAGAACCACGCGCCCTTTTAGAGGAGCAACCAAGAGAAGATTGCGCAGGTTGTCAGAAAAGAGTTGGATAGCCCCTTCTTCTGCTTTCTCAGTTAATTCTGTCCGAATACGGCGCTCGATAGCTGGCAAAACTTTTTTCTTAACAGATTGCTGAACTACTTCATCTATATAGGCATTTTTGACCTTGAAACGAGCAGCAAAGAAGGCAAGAATACGGTCCGTTGCATGTTCAAAACCGACCTTCAAGACACCTAGCTTCTCCCCACGATTGAGAGCCAAGGTACGATAACCCTGCATATTTCCAACCGTCTCTGAAAAATCATAGTAAATCTGAAAAACCTGCTTTTCATCAAGACTTTCATCCTTGACTTGGGAAGTGAGTTTAGAGTGTCTCAGCACCTCCTGATAAGTCATGGAACGCAAGGTCACATCTTCCGATAAGGCTTCGACCAAAATATCAACTGCACCAGCTAAAGCCTCCTTCCCATTCGCAAATCCTTCACAGACGAACTTTTCAGCCTCTTTCTCTAAGTCAGCTACATTCTGCAAGATTAAGCGAGCAAGTGGAAAGAGACCAGCTTCACGGGCAATAGTTGCTTTAGTCCGACGTTTTTCCTTAAAAGGCAAGTAAAGTTCTTCAACGTCGGCTAATTTTTCAGCAGCAAGGATGGCTTCTTCCAATTCTTTAGTCAGCTTGCCTTGTTCTTGGATTTTAGATAGAACAGCTTCCTTACGATCATTGAGGTTAGTCAATGTTTTATCTAAGTCAATAATGGCCTTAATCGCCACCTCGTCCAGACTACCAGTCATGTCCTTGCGATAACGCGCGATAAAGGGAATAGTCGCCCCTTCAGCTGTCAAACTTAGAACGGTATCAATTTGCTTTAAAGTCACTCCCAAATCCTGGGAGATTTTTTCATATTTTTTATCCATGAATCTATTATACCACAGAGAAAACAGCAGTCAAAAATAATAATATTCCCATAACCTAAAACAGGATGTCTATGTCAAGACATCCTGTTTATTTTACACTAAATCATGTAAAATATTCAAAAGTAATTCTGTTGACTCTTCCAATTCTTCTGTAGTATAGCTGTTATTTTGATTTTCTGGATGATGAATGATGTTGCGAATTAAAGTTGGAAGAGTTTTTTGCTCTTGCTGAATATTCCCGTTTTTTAATAAACGATGATAGTCTTTATCTTGAGTTATGCCTTTATCTACAAGCCATTTTTCGAATTCTTTCTCGAAATAATTTTTTTCATCCTCATCAATCGCTTTTGCTTGGATAAATCCATATAATTCATTGTGAAATTCCACGCTGTTTACTCCAAAAGCAATGTAGTTTATTTCTCCTATTGTCGGTGAGGTAGTTCCGAATAAATTTAATTCCCGCTTATCCGATACAAAATTCACTCCGTCGTCATTCTTGGAAAAAATATTGATTTGCTGAGTTCTACAGTCAAACTTTTTTAACAGGTAAGGAGAATGAGTCGTAATAAAAACTTGATATTTTTCAGCAATTTTATTAAGTGAATCGATAAGTTTATCTTGCGCTTTAGGATGTAAAAATGTCTCAGGCTCATCAATAAAAAACATAATTGGCTTAGATAATGTTTCCTCTTCATTATCAAGCACACCAGCATAAACTTGAATTAAGCTTAAAGCTAATGCCCGTTGCATTCCAGTACCTTTTTCTGAAACAGAAGTTGAAATACCATTATCCGAAAGAAGAAGACTACCCGTCTTAAAGAAATTATCAATTTCAGGCAATCCAAAATTAAATTGTACCTCACCATCTCCATACTGCTCTTTCAACACGGAGGAAATTTTAGTCGCAATTCCTTCAAGAATTCTACCCAACCCTTCATCTCCAAAAGTTTTGTTATGAGCATCTTGAAATTCTCTCCATGTATCGCCTTTTTGAAAATCTTTTGTTATATCATTAATTATTTTACCTATTATTTTGGTCTTACCAAAATCTTGATAATCTTCATTCCTTATATCCGAATATACAAACTGAGCATCAAATAATGCAGTAATCGTTTTATCAATGCCTGTGGGGTTTTCAAACCTCTTTATATCATCTTCCTCGGTTGAATTTGGATTATAAATCCTTACTTTTGAGATATCTAAAGAAACTGTTTTTTTACCTTGCGTTACTTCACATTCCTGAGACGACCTTAAAACCCTAAGACTATACGTACCATCTTCATTGTCGATTACATAGTCACTGTATTTATTAAGATTTAGGTTTTCATCATTAACTATTTCACTGAGATCTGCACCTTTGAATTCAAGTTCGACAGATATATTTTCAGTCTCAAGACCCTGAGTTATAAAATCTAACTTGTTTTTTCCACTCTGAATGAATTCAATTGCTTTAAAAATTGTCGTCTTACCACAGTTATTATTTCCTACAAAAAAATTTACACCTTCCGAGAATTCAATAACATGCTCTCCTTTAAAACTCTTAAAGTTTACTAGTTTAATTTTAGAAATATACATTTTCTTATCTCCTACTCACGTTATGTATTAGAGTGTCCGCAGTTGTTCCTTGACCTCGTCCTTACTTATCGTCTCATTAAAGAACGGCAAACCCACAATCCGATAATGTTCATCATCAACTAGCGTCCTCGCCTCATCTCGTTCAGAAATTTGATGCAAGAACTCTTGTTTCCAGCCTTCCTTACTATTTTTGAAAGTATTATCTGCGTCCAAGAATTGACTTCCTTTTGGTTCAATGAAAATCTGCCAAGAAACATTTCCTGTATTTTTGTCGTTAGCGAACATGAGAAAGTCTGGTTCAAAGGCTTTCCCATTAGCAAAACTATAAATCTTTACAGCTTTTTCATTTCGAAGTAGGTAAATATCTATCCATTTTTCTTCAAGTTCAGTCATCAAATCTTTAATCAAACGGACGAGAAGTTTTTCCTCACTGGTGCCGAAGTTGTCATTGTAAGCGTACCAGTCTAGATTATCCAAATCTTCGAAATACTGGGTTTCGGCTATATTTTTCTGTGACAAACCAAACTCTGCTTGGCTTTGATGGTTAATGGTGTATTTTCGCAAGATATTATCTTCAAATAAGTCCTTTATTTTGTATTTTTCGAATTTTTCTGAACCGAAGAAGCGTTCCTCGGTCGCAATCAAATCTTTTTCAATGTGATGGAGAAGTTTTTCAGTAATATAAAGTTTGTCGTCTGGGGTTAAATCATTCACTAGTTTGTACTGAGACTCCACTCGCATATCAATATCTGAAAGCATATTGATAAATCCAGCAACATTTGGCAAACCTACGAAAGCTTTCTGTAGATTATCGAACGAGAACTTTTTATTGCGATTGATAGCCGTTCTGACAATATTGTTGCTGATAATTTTACCGAATTTGAAGGTAATCGCCTCTAATGAATCCGAAACATAATTTCCTTCATCAAATGCCTCAATATCTCGCACACTGTGGGTTGGGAGTTTGACTTCGAAAGATTTGGGAATGAAATTCGTATCAAATAGACTTCCTTGACGTTGTTCAAGTAGTTGCTCATAAGAAAGGCGTTTATTCATCCAAACGACGCCATCTGTGTAGGTTCGCGTTTTCTTGAAAGACTCCTTAAGCTTGAGCACACGTTCTTCCAGATTTTGGTCATCATAAATCCCAGATTCACGCAAGACTTGCTTGAGTTCTGAAATATAGCGAGGATTATTAGCAGAGTGATAGTGAAGTTGTTCAATCACCCGAAGTTCATGATTTTCATTTTCGTCAAATTTTCGAATGTATTTTTCTTCAAAATTATCACCAATGACAAAAGGATAATAGCGAGCACCACGACCAATCAACTGCTTCTCAGTGTTGGTAGTTTTTCCTGCGACAAATCCGTTTTTTGTGTTCTTCCCATCACGGGTGTCATAAAGTCGGACAATGTCGAAAAGATTGAGAACGTCCCATCCCTCGTTCAGCATATCCACGGCGAAAATGGCCCGAATTTCATTTGTTGGTAGTTCTAAGGTATTGAGGAGATTGAGACTATCTTTATGCTTGTTCTTTCCATCAACTAAAAGCAGGCGCTCTTTTCGAAAATCCTCTTGAAGTTCCGCCACCAAGTCTGCGTTAGAAATACCGACTTTTTCGAAATAAGAGAAGGATTTTTTTAAAATACTGGATTTTTCGTCCATTTCTGAAACGAGATCACGCTGTGCTTGAATATCTTCTGGAGAAAGATTGTCTAGCACCCCCAAAAATGAGTCCAGATTTTCTTGACTCTCAGCAATCTTCTGCGACTTGAACATGACCAAGGGTTTTAGGTTGATACCATTTTTCAGAGCGATTTTCTTGCGATATTGACTGACAAGAATGGCTTGAAGCATACGATTATTGACTTTACCATCCACCAGATGAAAGAGAACATCTTTCGAATACTTGTCCAGTCGAAATTCTTTCAAATCATATTTGAACAGCAAGGATTTTTCATACTTTTGAGCTAAGGTTGGATTTGTTAGGTCAATCGTTGCCGTAAACTCAAAAATACTGGATTTTTTAGTGGTTCTCTGGATAGCTTCAATAGTAGACGTCCAGCTGGTGTTGTCCTTTTTCTCGTTTGTGTCCAGACCAGCGTTCAAGTGATGTGCTTCATCAGCCAACATGACAACAGAAATATCCTTGAATTGCTCATAAGACAGACGGTTTTCTCGTGGCGTATTGAGATCTTGGTGGAGCTTCTGAATAGTAGTGAAAACAATATTAATACTATCATCACGACTATCTGAAAAATCCGTCACTTCACGCACGGTCACAATTTGCCCATCCATGACAATCTTTTCCGCAAAAAGGTACTTACCAGAAGAGCTCTCCAAGAAATTATCCTTGGTTTTGGTGAGAATATTGTCGTTATTGACAAAGAAGATGAAATTCCGTTCCCCTTGTTTGTACTTTTCCAAGATAACCGCCGCCATCAAAAGCGTCTTCCCAGAACCAGTCGCCATATTGTAGAGGACTTGCTCTGGAATAGCACGATTTTCATCTGTTTTATAGTATAAATATCGTCCAATCGCTTCCTCTTGATAAGGACGCAAAGAGTGTTTCAGATTTTTAGTAATGTAATCTGGCAAATCCGCTCGAAAGTCCTTAAAGCCAGACCGACTGACCGTATCATAAGTTTCGTAAATAAAAGTCATGACTTACTTTTCCTTCCCGTAGAAAGCATGATTCAGCTTTTTATCTTGAGCGGAAATCCCGTAATCAATATCGTCAATATCCGAGTAATTCACGTATAGATTGTTATTATCAATAATCTCAGATAGGATTTGCTTTTGTTCTGCTAATGAAAGCTTTTCAAATTCATTCTTTTTCAACTTTTTAGGGTCAATGCGGTAGGAAAGGAATGATGATTTTTTCGCAAGTTCAAAGACTTCAAGCAGTTTTTCTTTTGTTGTCGCCTCAAGAATTTCATTTTTGAATTCCTGAACATCATTTTTGAGTTCGCAGTAGACAAACGAACCTCCACCCTGCCAGTCGACAGATTTTGAAATACCACCTTGTTCGCCCTCAATCACTTTTTCCAAACGTTTAACGGACACGGTCTCAATGTAGTCCATTTGTTCAATACCAATGTACTGGCGGTTCATTTTATGGGCAACGGCTGCTGTTGTACCTGATCCGAGGTGGTAATCTAGGACGATGTCACCATCATCGGTCGTTAAATCAATAAACTTTTTAACCAGCTGTTCTGGCTTAGGGTAATCAAAAACTTTTTCTTTGAAAATTTCTTCTAAAACTTTAGTTCCCTGACCAGAAAAACTTTCATCAATCCAAGATGTAAAAACTGTTTGTTTCTTCCCATCACCTTTATATATTTTTTCGTAGAGCTCTGTTCTACCATCTTTTTCAAGTAACACTACCATATCATTTTTTATAGCTTCTTCAAGTCTATTTTTACTCCATCTCCAGCACCCATCATCTCCATTCGGTAAGATTGGCAATACTTTATTACCCTCAAATTCAACTTCATAGAAGAGGTTAGGCCGGTCTTCTCTTCGACTGTTGCTTCCCCATTTTCGAATAAGCTGAGTTTTATAGTTTCCTCGGCTATCTTCATAAGCATAGTTTGAAGTGTCTTCGATAAAAGCTTTATTCAAGATCGCTCGTTCTTTATTTTTTGCGTAAAAAATTATAGTTTCGTGAATTTGAGCAACATATTTACTATCTTGACGACCTCCTCGACCTTTCCAGACAATATTTGAGATAAAATTATTTCTGCTGAACACCTCATCCATCAAAACTTTTAGATATGCTTGTTCATTGTCATCACATTGTACAAAAATTAAGCCATCATCACTCAGCAACTCTCGAGCCACCTCTAAACGATTCTTCATAAAAATTAACCATGTTGAATGATTGAAGCTATCATTGTAATTAAAGCTATCATTACCTGTATTGTAAGGCGGGTCAATATAAATGAGCTTGACCTTCCCAGCAAAACGTTTTTTCAAACTATGCAGAACGATAAGATTATTCCCTTTGATGATAAGATTATCAGTATCTGCTAACTCTTCCACTTCATGTTCGCCATCTTTGTCATAGCGTTTAAAGTTAGTCAAGACCTTATCATCCAGCAAGCGATTGATTTCTGTTGGAGCGAGTGTTTCATTAAAGAAAACCTCTTGACGTTTAGCATCATCCTTAGTCTGTCCACCCTCAAGTATGCAGTCTTTGTATGGAAAATTGAGAACAACTTCTTGATTTTCAGAAATGTACTTATTTTCAGTTGCAAGACCAATTTTCGTCTTATAAGCCGTAAAACTGTCTGGGAGAAACTCCTTGTTGTTGAGAAACTGTAAAAAGACATCTTTCTTAAAGACGAGCATACCTGTCTCCAGCTTAGAAAAGAAGTGATTAGAGATTTTTCCATCACTCATCAAGAGATTGAGAAGTTCTGGATTATATTGTCTTGCCAGCTCTGTTAATTTATTCTTATTAAGCACACCTTCCACCATAAAGGTGTCATTTTGTGCCAGAAGCTGTTCCAGTTCTTGTTTCATATAAAGTTTACCTTTCAGTTATAATTTAGCGAAGGACTGATAGGATTCCTTTATTATGAATATAATAAAGGAAGGGTACCCTTCCTTTATTATGAATATAATAAAGGAAGGGTACCCTTCGGGTTTTTCAAATTTTTCTGACTCTATTATAGCATATTTTGAGTCGGTTCTCACAATCTTCTTGTTACTTACCGACTCCCAATTTCTTAAAAAAACTAGAGATAGAAGCAAGCTATATTCTTTTAATAATTTTAAGTTAGATTGGAAGCAAGTTGATGAGAAAAACTTTGAGATGTTTCATGATTCGAGTAACGATAAAATTCCTAAGATGCACTTGTCTGCTTGAATATTCAGATGAAGTAAAATCTTTGAAAGTAGCAATCAACCATATAACCTGTAATATACTTTCCCTAATAATCCATACTCTACAACACCATTGTCTGCCCATATATCGGATTTTTCTCCTCAAGATACTCTTTCAATTCGAATTTAGAAATTTATTTCCAGACTATAAATTTTACATAAAAAAAGCTGGACTTCCTTAACAAACAGAGTAATCCTTCTCGAGTATTAATAAATAAATTAATAAAGAAATTGTGAACGACTATATCGTTAAACAGAATTAGTCAAACTTGGCAATAAAATCAACCCACAAAACTTTTGGGTATTGATACCAGAATGGGGCTGCACCGAAGTTGTGGGATACCTACCAGCAATTAACTTACCAGTGTTTATTAACAATCTAACCGTTAAAAACGGCGTTATTGATTTTGCGGTAATAAATTTTGAGTAGTTCATCAAATACACTGAACTTTATGAAATTAACACCACAGTAGAAATCAATCATCAAATGGGTATATTGCTGTATAAAAAGTTTGGCTAACTGCTCAAAAAAAGTATCAGAGGTATGGATATTATACCATAAGGAACAAATCTTGTTTTGCCTTACCTATTTTTGCATCTGTGATTATCAAAATAATCCAATTTCCTCAAAATAATAGTATAATAGAGGTAGAATTTAGAATCGAGGTACACCTATGGCTGTAAAATTTACAAAACGAGACGACTTGGACAAGATGTTTGAAGAGTTTGCGAAACTCCCTGATTTGAAACAAGTTACTTTCCCTGATGACAAAGAGAAAAAAGCCAAAGCAGAAAAGAAAAACTAGATGGCTGCTTTCCAACAACTCCCATCCAGTGTGCTTCAGACTGGGGCTATTTTTCTCTCTATTATCATTGAAGCTCTCCCCTTCGTTCTGATTGGAAGTATTGTTTCGGGGCTGATTGAGGTTTATATCACACCTGACAAGGTTTATCATTTTCTCCCTCGAAATCGTTGGGGGAGAATCTTTTTTGGAACCTTTGTCGGGATACTTTTCCCCTCTTGTGAATGCGGAATCGTCCCCATTATCAATCGTTTTCTGGAAAAGAAGGTCCCCAGTTACACGGCTGTTCCCTTTCTTGTTACAGCACCTGTTATCAATCCCATTGTACTTTTTGCGACTTATTCTGCCTTTGGCAATTCCTTTCACATCGCCCTGTTACGAGCTCTGGGTTCCATTGTTGTAGCTGTGATACTTGGGATTTTTCTGGGATTTTTCTGGCAAGAACCGATTCAAAAAGAAAATCGGTTGGCTTGTCATGAGCATGATTTTTCTCACTTGACTCCTGCAAAAAAAGTTTTTCAGGTCTTTGTGCAAGCCATTGATGAATTTTTTGATACGGGACGTTACTTGGTATTCGGCTGTCTCTTTGCCTCTGTTATACAGGTCTACGTTCCGACTCGGATTCTGACCTCTATCAGTGCGACCCCTCTTTTTGCCATCTTGCTCTTGATGCTTTTGGCCTTTCTTCTTTCTCTCTGCAGTGAGGCGGATGCTTTTATCGGTGCTTCTCTTCTCTCGAGTTTCGGCTTAGCACCAGTTTTGGCCTTTCTCGTCATTGGCCCAATGCTGGATATCAAAAATATCCTCATGATGAAAAATTACTTAAAAACGCGATTTATCAGTTACTTCATTACGATTGTGACTCTTGTCGTCTTAGTGTATTCTCTCTTGATTGGAGTCATCCTATGATGCGATTTTTAGTTTTAGCTGGCTATTTTGAACTGACCATTTATCTCCATCTGTCGGGCAAATTAAACCAGTACATCAACATGCACTATTCCTATCTGGCCTATATTTCCATGGTGCTTTCTTTTATCTTGGCAATTGTTCAACTGTATATCTGGATGAAACAAGTCAAAACCCACAGTCATTTGAACGGTCGATTGGCCAAGGTGACAAGTGTTGCTCTTTTGGCCATTCCAATTGTTGTCGGCTTAACTTTCCCAACTGTTAGCTTGGATTCTCAGACTGTTTCTGCCAAAGGCTATCATTTCCCCTTATCAGAAGGCACGGATCAAGCCATTCAGACGATTGAAGGGACGACAAGCCAATATTTGAAACCTGATACCAGTTCTTATTTTTCAAAAACAGCCTATGAAAAGGAAATGCGAACGGCGGCGGATAAATACTTGTCCCAAGATAGCATTCAGATCACTAATGAAAACTATATGGAAGTCATGGAAGCCATCTACGACTATTCAGATGAGTTTGAGGGTAAGACAGTCCAGTTCACAGGCTTTGTCTATAACGACCCTAGTCATGCTAATAGTCAATTTTTATTCCGCTTTGGCATTATTCACTGTATCGCAGACTCTGGTGTGTATGGCTTGTTGACAAAAGGAAATACCCGTCAGTATGAAAATAACACCTGGATTACAGCCAAAGGAAAACTGGTCAATCACTACCATAAAGAACTCAAACAAAACCTCCCAACCTTGGAAATTGACAGCTTTACCAAAGTCGATAAACCAGAAAATCCCTATGTTTATCGCGTGTTTTAAAAGATAAAAAGACAAAACGAACAAGCTCTCTTCTGAATGACAGAAAAAGAGCCTGTTCGTTTTTTTGTTTATACGAGATGTAGGAAGACGCCAAAAATTCTCACTCATCAATAAAAAGAGACAATATTCGTTTCTGCATTACAGATTTTTAATATAGTCTCTTTATTTATACTTACAAGAATTGAATAGTTGAGCTTAATTTTTTCCATTAATTCTAGACGAATGTTCAGAGACCCATTTAGCGTAAGTGGTTAAGCTTTCATCTGTTAAGGACTCTACTGCGATAGTTACACACATATTTACCGCTTCTTCAACCGTTACAGAAAAACGATAATGATTTAACTGTAGAAATTTCACCAAAACGAAGAAAGCAGTTCGTTTATTAGCATTGGCAAAAACATGCTTCTTTATCAATTGGACAAATAGTATCGTTGCTTTATCAAAAATTGTTGGATAAAGAGGCTTCCCAAAGACAAATTGTTCTGGTAAATTAACAATCATGTTTAAAGCCGAAGGACTAACTGTTTGAATTTTCTCATTTGGAGAATACCGTTGAATTGCTAAAACATTTATTTTTTCAATTTGCTTTTCTGTTAGATAGATTGTCATTTTTCCACCAAGGCTTTGAAAACATCGTCATATTCGTCAAATATTTTATCTAAATTTAGGTCAAAGGCATCATCAGATATATAAGAAATCTGCTGATCCAATTCTTCAGGAGTAAAGATAATCTCACCACTTGGTAACAATTTAGCTTCGTATTTAACACCACTGGGAATATTAAATTCACTTGGAATCGTAATAGTGATTGAATTTCCTTGTTTTCTTGTTTTTACGACCATCTGATTTCCTCCTTTGAAGTATTATAACAAATAATTACCGTAATTACAATGGCAGAATAATTAGATATCGTAACAATATCTATCAGAGTAAATATTATGGTTCTGAAAAGTTGTTAATACCACTATTTTAAAAGATTTCGAAGTTTTTGCCATTCAAGCAATACAAGTACCTCATAGAGAATAAGAGAACCACTCATTAATCATACTAGCGATTTCTTTGGGGGCTTCAGTATAAATCTCATGGCCAACGTTCTCTAGAAAAATAGTATCAACATAGTTTGGCAATTCTTTTAGGGCTTCCTCTCTCCATCTAGCTTCATTAGGATAGCGAGGACTGATAAACAAGGTATCCCCCACTTCTCTCTTAAAAGCTTGTATTTTCCGCCGTAGTCGAAGAATCGCTCCTATATTTTCAGAATTTATAGCTAACTCATATCTATTATACTCCGCATTCCAGTGATAAGACTGTCTTACAGCTTTCTCCATATTTTCTGACCAATACTTTGCTTCAGATTTCTCTTTAGAAATAAGAAGAGCTAAGTCCGAAACGATTTGCGACTTGATATAGTTTTTAGCTTCCTCTAACTCTGTATCTAAAGGTAAAATCTTATCTAAATCTAGATAGCCACCATCCAAAAGAATCAGTTTTGTCACTTCATAAAATTCCGATGCAAGATAACGCGCCAAATCTCCTCCAAGAGAATGACCTATCAGACAGATAGATTCTTCCTCTACAATCTCATTTTTAAACCATGCTTTCAATTCTGTTTCATCTCGAAGATGCTTTTCATACGGATTTAGAAAACAGACCTGCAAATCTAGCTCTTGAAGAAAATCCTTGCTATGATAAACATTGCTTCCCAGACCGCCTATAAAATATATTTTCATTCTCTACTTAATACTATGCTTATTCATCTTTTGCTCAAAGATAGTCGTGATAATCTGACGCAATTCTTCTCTTTCTTTTTCAGGAATTTCACCACTTGTTTGAGCGGCAGCATAGAGTTCAGGGTGTTCAATTGAAATGCGTTTAATCGTACGTGTCGTAGCATGTTTTCTGACAAAAAACGGAATGCGCTTAATCAAGTCTTGTGGTACTAGCGCAAGAATCTTCTCAGCAGTTTCCTTGTCACTAATCTTAGACGTAGTCAGCCCCTTCTTAATCATTTCCTGTTCTTTTTCTGTAAAATCTTTTAATTCCATTCGATTGGTCCTCCTATGTTCACTAAGTTAAATTATATACCAATTGTAGCAAGACGACAAATAGTCTGTTTGTAAAATGCTCTTTATATTACAATTTTCCTGTCACTCTTAATTGCTCTTTAATGAAAAATCACAAATCCATTTTGAGAGATGACAAGCTGATTTTCCAATTCTTGGCAATTGCTTGCTAAGGCTACTACTTCTTTCTCTAAAAGATACTCTTCTCTTGATTGGTTAAAGATAGCTTTAAGGAGCCGGCCTTCGTATGTCCATTCCAGAGCTACTAGATCTGGTTTGATTTCTTTTAGGCTGTACTTTCCATGCGAAATGATTGCTGACGCGTGTTTGCGAATCTTGATTAGATTCTTCATGAAATTCAGCATATCATTGTCACTTGATACGCGTTCCCAAGGCATACAACGACGACAATCTGGGTCTGGACCTCCGGTCAAGGATAACTCTGTTCCGTAATAGATGCAGGGTGTTCCTTTTTGTAAAAAGAGAAAGGCTAGGGCTGATTTAACCAGTTGAACATCCTCATTGGCCGTCCACAAGATTCTCTCTGTATCATGAGAATCCAAGAGATTAAACATAACCTCTGAAATCTGTTGTTTGTAATACATAGATTGGCCATTGATCTCATCGATGAACTGGTCAGTCTTCTTAACCCCTCGTAAGAAATAGTCCTTGATACTATCAGATAAAGGATAATTCATAACCGCATGGAACTCATCTCCATTTAGCCAAGGCTGAGACGTATGCCAGACTTCTCCTAAAATATAAAGATCAGGCTTTTTAGCTAAAACTGCCTTTCGAAAATCCTTCCAAAACTGATGATCAATCTCATTAGCTACATCCAAACGCCAAGCATCAATATCAAACTCTTCAATCCAATAAGTCGCAACCTTTAAAAGATAGTCCTTGACTTCTGGATTGGCCGTATTTAGCTTAGGCATATAGTCCTCGAAACCAAAAGCATGATAGGGTAAGTCTATCTTATTAGCTAGCTTTTCAGTTGTCACTGGAAATTGTTGAATATGGAACCAATCCCTATAAGCAGATTGCTCACCATTTTTGACAACATCTTGCCATTGAGGAGATTGCGAACCAATATGATTAAATACAGCATCCAGCATGACTTTCATGCCACGCTGATGAGCTTGCTCGACCAGTTCCCTAAAGGTCTCCTTGTATCCAAAATGATGGTCAATTTCAAAGTAATCTGTCGTATTGTATTTATGATTGCTCGTAGATTCAAAAATCGGACAAAGATAAAGTCCAGTAATGCCCAAGTCTTGCAAGTAATCCAGATGATCAATAATCCCTTGTAAATCACCACCAAAGAAATCATCACTCTGAGTTTTGATAGATGAATCCCAGTCTAAAGTTCCTTCTGGATTTAATCGAGCATTTCCATTAGCAAATCTCTCAGGAAATATCTGGTACCATACCGTATTTGAAACCCAGTCAGGAACCTGGCATGCATCAATCTCATGAAGATAAGGCAACTTAAATCCATTTCCAAAAGTATGAAGATTTTCTAGAGAATTTTCCACACACCCCTTATCGCCATACAAAATACTTTGACTTTCTGTATCCGTGACTTCAAAGAGATACTGGATACGTGCAAAGTCAACTGACACTTCAACCTGCCAATAATCAAATAAAGTGTCAGAAGTTATCTTGGCCATTTCCTTTGTATCTTGATAAAACTCCTCCATAAAGATAAAAGGATCCCCATAATGCAAGTTGATGCTTTCAATGTCATCTTTCTTGGTCCGGATACGAATGTGCACTGTCTTATCTTTATAAAGATAGGCATACTCCGACTCAGTCCTATGGTAAATAGCACTTAATTCCATCAATTTAGCTCCTTAAGTTTTAATTCAAATTTTACGCAAACGTTTTCATAATTGTGATTCTAGTATACTACTTTCGTATTTTATTTTCAAGGCTTGTCCGTAGATTCTAGTGGTTTGGTTCTATAAATAAAAAAGCAGCCAGTCTTACAACTTGCTACTTTTCAAATGATGATTTACAAATGTCTTTCCAGCCACTCAATTTTTTTAAAATCCTTATTGTTATTGTGATCATTTCGATAGGAATCTTGGGAAGAAGCCTTGTAAATACTTAAAAACTGTTCCAAACTTGGAACGCGAAAAGTGATGTTTTCGAGATGAATCAGCTCTATATCTGATTCTGAAACTCCTGCAAAATCAGGTAAAGAATCGATACTTCCGAATTCAACACTCAGACCATCTTTTTGGAATTCATGTTCATGAATATCTCTTAAGGCGTAGCCTAAGTGTTTCATCACTTTCATTATCTTGTCCCACTCATAAATTCTGAGATGATCGGGTGCTTCCCAACCTCTAGGGTCACCAGGCACATGAATGTCAATGTCAGACGGCTCCCATTCTTCATTTGAACGGTATTCAAACCCCAAAGACCCCATGAGCGTCGGAGTGATTCCGACTTGGTTTAAATGAGAACAAATTGTTCGAAATTCATCAAATAGAGAATTCATTCCTCCTCCAATCGTTGATATAGAACTTAATTTCGTTGTGAATAATAAACTAATTTTTATCTTCTACTCTTTCGGTTTTGAAAATACTTCTACTCGCTGAGCTAGGACTGTGATTTCTACAGGTAGGTTATCCGATTTATCGCCGTCAACATCTGACTCCAATTCACTATCTGAAGAGATCTTAATATTACGCGCTCTGATATACTCAATATTATCATTGCCGACAACATCTCCTTTTAGTAAATCAGAAATAACGGATAACTTAGAGAATATAGAGGCATCTTTCAGAATCAAAATATTGGCATAGCCGTCTTTGTTTTCTTCAAAGATTTTCTTATCAGCAAAGTAATTTGTCAAAAGAACCAAAACATGGCTAGCTTCACCAACATAATTTCCATTTTCTGTCTCAACCTTAATGTTAAAGACCTGATCCGTCATGACGGACTTCATGGTATTTACAGCATAGGCTAAAATACCGAATTTTGTCTTATCCTCGATTTCAACATTATGAATCGCCTCAGGAAGTGAACCGATACTAAAGATATAACCAAAATAGTTGTCATTTGCTTTTCCGATATCAATCTTATTGGTTAAATCAAAATCCAGTTCGTCAATTGCGCCATCAATGTCTTGATTGATTTCCAAAAGTTTTGTAATGAGGTTACCCGTACCGCCTGGGATAATCCCTAACTTAGGAATGTAGTCTCTCTCAGCAATACCGGAAATGACTTCATTTACAGTCCCATCACCACCAAACACAACCACTGCATCGTACTGCTCACGAGAAGCTTCCTCAGCAAAATGTGTTGCATCCAGAGCTTTTTCGGTAATTTTGGTTTCTACGTGCTCAAAGTATTCTTTTGCTTTATTCTCCAGTTTTTCTTTATAATCCAAAGCCTTCTCGCCACCAGAAGTAGGGTTGATAATTAACATTGCTTTTTTCATTGATAGTACTCCTTAAATTTTAAATAGAAATGTTTACATTTCGTCGTATGCAAGTAAATGTAATCATATTATACAATGAAAATATAGAAAAGAGAAATCTGACGTACTGGAGATTGATTTATCAAAACATAGAAAAATTATTTAATAAGAATTCTGAGTATATAAAATATAGTTTAAGTAAAGATTAGCAGATTATATCAGACGACTAGCTTCTAAATATTGTCAATTAACTATCTAAAATAAAGAAACCATTTTATTAATCTGTCCACCATTAAATCCAGCTTTCGCGAATATTTCTTTAAAAATTTCTTTTACCTCGTCCTCCTCTTCTTTCTTCCAATCCCCATGAAATTTATTTTCAATTCGGTAGCTTCTTTGAATAATCACTTTTACATGATTGATTAAAAATTCTTTAGCTAATTTATGTTCATTTTCTTGAAGAATATCTAAATTACTTTTTTTTAATGAATATATGTTACCCCCATTAGGAGATGAAACAATATTTTTTATGGTTAAACTATACTTGTCAAAACAATCTTCAAAATAGAAATCAGTGATGAATTTGTTTAAATCTCCTCCCCAGCTTTCTTTAATCCAATCTCTCCAGTTTTGATGTGGACCAGCTTTAAGACAATCAATTATTGTATCCATTTTTAGAAGCCAGTTATCTCCTCCATATCGTCCTGGTCTAAAATTCCCAACTGTAGGCATCATATTTCCACACCAATAGTAAACAGTAGCAAAAGCTTTAAAATAATGCTCCAAATCATGTGGTATTTCTAAATCATCTTTTAATATCCCATCTTTTATTTCTTTACCACCTTTCAAGCTATGTTCAACATTGATAATTTTTTTATACGGAACAGTGATTGAAGTAAGGATGTCAGCCGTAAGTGCTGTACCTTTCGATTTATTGACAAGCAAATGAGCTCCCTTATATCCTGATTCTGATTTTTCTTTATATACTTCAATCTCATTATATTTTTTATCATCCTTTAAAGTATTATATTGATTAATCGAGTTTTGAAACTGAATAATCTCCCAATCATCTTCCTCATAAAAAGGATACCTCTTATAAAAATCCATTGCCTTTTTACGTACTTCAAATTCACAAGTAACATTATCACTATCTGTAATATCTACTTTATTAATAAATTCATTTACTTGTATCATAAAATATCCTCCAAATTTTTAATTATATAAATTCGTTTAAAAAGACAAATAGATGTGTGTAAATCTACACTAGCTCACTATTTACTCCGTCTTCAGAAAAAATATCCTTGACTAGCTCAAAATTGCTTAAAACGATTATAGCTTACTTTAAACTTAGATACTGCTTTAATTCAGCTAAGTCAACAGCAATCAAATCAAAAATATCAAAATGAGGTCACTTCTATTGAACTACCTTCCCATACTCGTTTATTTTATCAGCATATTCAGTCAAAAGATTCTTTGAATAAATTTTTTCAGCCTTTGAATTTCTAACTTCTTTCCAAAGAATAGAAGCTACTTTTAATTTGTTTGAGTAGTTATGACTATTTTCGTCTGCACAGAAATCCTTTAGAAATTGGTTCCATTGACAAACCGAATGATCATATTTAGCATAATCTGAATTTCCATAATAGACTTTTAGCATATCTTGGATTGTAAAACTCAGATCATTTTCTCTTTTTACTTTTCTCCAAGCTGTCGCCATATCTGCAGTAAACTTAAAGGGCGAAACATCTGTTAAAGTTGAGAAATATTCTCTAAAGTGTGCATTAAAGGAGAATCCACATTCAAGTAAGGGCGTATTTAAGGTAACGACTTCTACTTGTTTCTTCTTGCTTTTTATGGATGATTTTTTAATCAAATTCCCCTTAAAGCACTGCTCAATAATATGATTGAGTTCTTGTTTTGTACCTCTATATTCAAGTTCTAATGATTTGCATATCTGTGAGAGTTCATCACGATACCAATAGTATTTATTAAATTCATCAAAGGATGTGACTTTATCAAACTCAGGTCTGCTCTCTATCAATATAACACCTCCTTAAAACCAGTTTAGGTTGTCATCTCAAAATAATGGAGTTTTAGTTTCTTTATTTTGAGGATTAGCTACGTTTCACTAACAAGATTACACACTCAACGGTTCGGACTTACCGTATCATCCGTGAAAAACAATCCTCAAGAAATAAAGGAAAATCCTTCGTTTTGATATTGTTCCATTCGTAAACAGAGTCTACAATGTCTCCAATAATTGCTCCTAGCATACGATTCCTCCTTGTGACATATCAGATTCATTACACATTCCCAATGGATTGCTCTTTAAAAATGGCTCAACTAAATCAATCCACTCCTGATGTAGGTAAGATGATAAATAACCATGATTATAACCTTTTGCTTCATACAAAATTGTATTTGAATGTAGCTGATGAAATAATTTCGCTGATTCTTTCACACAGTTCAATTCTTTTTCACCATAGATATACAGAACTTGAGCTTTGCTAGCAGAAATCATATCTTTCAGCTTGTAATGCCCCATATAGGTTTTGTAAATGTTTAACAGGCGTCCTTGGCAGATCCTCCAAATAATAAGCTTTTATTTCCTCTGGATAAGGCAGTTTAGGATAGAGTTTGTTCATCATGCTTAACTGAAGTTTGCAAGAGAATTTATTGAACATCAGTTTACCAAATAGAGACACTAGAAAGATGCTGATTTTAGCTAACCTTGGTTGAGGAATACAGAGGCTTCCGTCTATAATGGCCTTCTCAGCAATTTCACTATCTAAAGATAAAAGCTCCATGGCAATTTGACCACCAAGTGAAACGCCACCAATCGCAAACAATTTTCCACCACAATTCTCTTTGATATAGTCCAAGATTTCCAAAGCAGAATCTTCAGTAGAAACATAATCAAGTTGATATTCCTCGCCGTGGCCATTCAAAGTGGGTAGAATAATATGGTATTTTTCTGACAAGATACGTGCTTGACGAAGATAATTCCACCAAGAACTGCCGCCACCGTGTATTAGTAAGATAGGAGGTAAATTCTTATCCCCAAATTCATGGAATTTCATGTTTAAACTCCTTACTGTAGGACTTTCACTAGCTAATTTTCCTTGTTAAATCAGCTCTTACAAGCAGTACCACACACTCGACATAAAACGAGTGAACACTATGTATACCAAGTGAATATGTATATGGAAACATGTCTATAAACCTTTTGACGATAGCATAAGGTTATCGTTAAAAGGTATTACCCCGACAAACTGTGATTTACTCATTTCATTAAATCAGCTATTTCTTTCTTCCCATACGCCTTTACATTTTGAATTACATCCTGTTTCCTCTTGATTGATTCAAACAATGATATATCTAGTACATTTGCGAATTTTTCAAACTGAACATGCCCGATTCTTCTTATTTCTTTAAGTTTCTCAGCATCTCTTACCTTTCTCTCTGCCTCACTTCTGGGGTATCCTTGCCCAAATGGCTCCGATAAAAGAGCTTCTATTGTTCTTTCAAGATTTTCAGTACCTGACCATGTATAATTTTCACCTAATGGTAATGATATTGCATTTCCATTATTAATCTGAGCAAATAAATAGGCATCCTTCGGTGTAGGTGCATACCCACAAATGACATCTGGCATACTATTACAAGCAAGCATCATTCCTTGTCCGGAAGAACAGCCCGTAACAACGAAATCAACTGTCCTACTTGCCAACAAGATACCTACAAGAATAGAAATTTCTATATACGAGTATTTTCCATTTTCTTCCATCGTACAGCCAAAATTTATAACCTCAGATTTCTTTGGAGCATACTTTAATACAGCATCATAGATTATTTGATTTTTAGTCGCTTGTGAACTTGCTTGAATAACTCCGATTCTCATCATTTCCCCTACTACTTCTAATTTAATTATTTCTTTTTCTTTGGTTTGGGTGCCGGTAATTCATCATATATTGAATTGAACAAGCCTTTATTTTCTACACTTCATTTATTCACTAGTTGCAACTTTTACCAACAAACTCACACACTCAACATGATGCGTTTGCGGAAATAAATCAACTGGCTGGACTTTCTTCAACTCATATCCCAATTCTTGGTAGAGTTTGATATCACGTGCCATGGTTGCGACATTGCAGGAGATATAGGCAATACGGTCTGCTCCTGTTTGGACGCTTGCTTTGATAAAGCTTTCGATCAAGCCCTTGCGTGGTGGGTCAACCAAGATGACGGTTGGTTGAATACCTTCCTTGAGCCAATTTTTCATAGCATTTTCAGCTGTGTCACAGACATAGTAGGCATTTGAAATATTGTTCAGTTGAGCATTCTTCTCGCTATTTTCAACCGCCTCTGGAATCACTTCAACACCATAGACTTCCTTAACATGTTTCGCAACAGAAAGACCAATCGTCCCGATACCAGAATAGGCATCAATGACCACATCATCTTCTTTTAATTCAGCAAAGTCAATGGCTGTTTGATAAAGTTTTTCAGCCATTTCAGTATTGACTTGGTAAAATGCTGGACCAGCGATTTGGTAGTCATTTCCCAACATTTGGTCGGTAATATAGTCTTGACCATAAAGCGTACGCCATTCCTTACCAAAAATAGCATTAGTGTTCTGGTCATTGATATTTTGCATAACAGACACAATCTCTGGGAACTGCTTGATTAGTTGTTCAATCAATTGCTCCACACGAAAAACTTTAGGACGAGTTGTCACCAAAATGACCATGATTTGTCCAGAATAGTGTCCACAACGCACCACAAGATTTCGAATCAAGCCAGATTGTTCCTTTTCATCATAAGGTTTCAAATCATAACGACGGAGCAAGTCTCGTAGGGCTACTACTACCTCATCAATCACAGGATCCTGGATAAAGAAATCATCTAGAGGCATGAGGTCATGGGAATTCTTACGGAAAAATCCTGTTTCCAAGACACCATTCACTCGACGAACAGGCACCTGCGCCTTGTTGCGGTACTTGACTGGATTTTCCATACCTAAAGTTTCAGCAACCTCTATATCATCAATTCCAGCAATCTTATATAGACTGTCTTTGACTTGCTTGGTTTTAAACTTGAGCTGTTCTGGATAGGCAAGATGACCTAAATCCGCGATTCCTGAACGCAGGTAAGCCAAATCTAGATCTTGATTACGGTGTGGTGACTGGACAAGGTATTCCTCAACCTTCCCAAAACCAATCTTTTTATTGACCTTGAGGACACGCATAAGGATTTTTTCACTCGGTAAAGCATTCTCTACAAAAAAGACCAAACCATCCACCTTGGCAACTCCTGCCCCTTCATGGGTCAAGTCAACAATTTCAACTTCTACAATATCATTTTTCTTTAACATTCTCTTCTCTTTCTATCGGCCGACAAAAAAGACGGCAACGTTACAGTTACCATCTATTATACCATGAAATTTCTTAAGAACCAAAACTCTTGAAGAAGTTGACAATGGCTTGCCAGAGGGAGCTTAAGAAGTTACCGCCGTCCTCTAGCGCCTTATCAGCATCAAAGTTAAGGTTGATATTTTTAAAACTGTCGCCAGCTTGTGATACGATGCTTTGTTTCAGGTCATTCAAGGTTTTAGTGAAATCTGCATTGCTGAGGATATCACTCTTTGAGAGATTCAAAGCAAAATTGATGATGATATTAACCTGATTTCCTGTTATGACCTGATCAAGTTTGTAATTTTTCAAGGTATCTTCAACTATTTTGCGGACATCTTCCTCCGTCAGATTTCCCTTACTTTCTTTAGCTTTAGCTAGTCCTGACTTGATATCAGCTAGGGCAACGTTTAATTTATTAGCATCATAGCCTGACTTGTCCTTGTTTTCAGTATTGATATCGGACAAAGCCTTCAACTCTTCTTGAGCCAAATCTTTATTGGCTTGTGGAACCTTAGCACCATTTGCTTCTAGCGAATAGTAGATCCCTGCTAAAGCACTCTCACCTGTAACTGGAATAGGGGATGCTACAGTGATTTTAGCATGTTCCACCCCCAAGGTTACTGCTGCATTTCGGTACATATCCTGAGTCACCTTAGTGATGTTTTCTGGTGTTTCAATCTTGACCTCAAGTGGCGACTTGTCACCTAGTTTTTGAATCTTGGCTGATGAATACAACTGTAAACTGGAGTCATTGGCCACATTCATGATTTTAGAATAGACATCAGGTGTCATGGTCTTGAGTTCTTTGGTGTCTGTTGAGGCATTGTAGCCTAGTTTTTTTAGGGTTTGATTTTTTTGGTCTTCAGACAATGAAGAACCTAGGACATATTCAGGTTGAACATAGGTTTCGTCAATGACTTTTTGCACATCTGTTGCTGCATGGACGCTATTCATAGCTGTTACTGCCCACAAGACCGCAGCACTAGTCAGAAAGAGTTTCTTTCTCATAGGGATTTTCCTCCTTTACCTTTCTAGAGTAATATATCTATCTTAAAGAAAACTTATAACAAAAACACCTGGTCTAGCCAGATGTAGAAAAGAGAGTGAAACATTTGATGATGTAAAGGTTGAGTTGCACCTGTCTAGAATAGTAATAGTTTCCTCCATTTACATAGAGTTCAGCTCCATGAAAAATGGAAATGGGGTGAATATAACTATAAGTCTTTCCAGTCGTATTACCAAGCAAGGGAGCAACAGTATCACGAGAGTACTGTTTGGCCAGTGCTAGGGTGTTTTCCTTACCATTTTGGGCGATATAATCGATATAGGCAGGACCAAAATTATAGGCTTGAACAGCCGTCCAGACATCTACCCTCTTCTTCTGGGCCAGATAGAGATTGTCTGTCAGAGTTTGAACGCCTTGCCGAATGCTAGAAGCATTATCATTGATGGTGTTAGTGGAACCACTTGCAGACTCACTAGACTGCATAACATCGCCTTCTTTTCCTTTTGTTTCGGTATAAATCATAGCGAGCACAAGCTCTTCGTTTGCTGGAGTGTCTTTTTCACTTAAGATTTCTCGCACCATGGGTTGATAGGTCATGACTTGCTTGACATCTTGGTGAACACGGTAAACTTTGTAGCCAGCAAAAAGGAAGACT
Organism: Streptococcus mitis; assembly: GCA_032481955.1. Lineage (GTDB taxonomy): Bacteria > Bacillota > Bacilli > Lactobacillales > Streptococcaceae > Streptococcus > Streptococcus mitis_DQ. Next base: position 29,828 of record JAWERV010000012.1, read on the forward strand.
GCTAGTACAAGCACTCTTCGAATTCGTTTAAACATTATTTACTTTGGATATCCTCGATATTTTTGATTAAGATAGAGTAAGTTCCATTGTCATTTTGAATAAACTCAACAGACTCAGCATCTTGATAGACGTTATTGGGAACGATAAGCTCAATTCCATTTGACAAGGAAAGTTTTTGGTTTTCAAATTTTTTAAGCTGACGACTGGCATCAATTTCATCAAATTGAACAGGTTCTGGTACAGCTTCTTTAACTTGGTCAATAAAGCTTAATCGAGCCGTCAGATTGTTATCAAAAAGGTCATTGGCCAATTTTTCTGGTGACAATTCATTGCTTTCTTCTAGGTTGTTGAAAATGGCTGATTTGACCTTAGATTGAAATTGAAAATCATCTGTGTTAAAAGTCTCAGCAATTCTCTGGGCCGTTTTTTCCAGCTCCTTGATAGATTTCTTAGGAGAAATCTTAGGAGCGACAGCAAGAAGATTATCTGAAAAATAGTTCAAAAAAGTCCCGTTGTACTTGATTCGTTTTTCAATCAGATGGTACTTGCGACTCTGAAGATTAACCACCAAGGCCTCATCAGCCCCCGTTCCAAATCCAGGCAGGTTATTCTGAGTCAGCTTGATTGGATTATCAACTTCTCCACCGAGGTGGGTCAAGGTCTCCCGCAGGGCAATTCGCAAGAAAGCGAAATGTTCTACACCTTCTTTAGAAAATTGCACAAAAATCAAATCATTGGTCTTAAGATTTTCTGAAATACTAAACTCTTCTTTCCAGAGATTAGCCAGCGTTACTGATGTCTCCAACAAATCGTCTGTGATGTGATTGAAGAAGGGATTTTCTTCTTCGAAAATCCCAGTCTTTGCTTCATCTGAATACACACGTTCGATTTTTTTACGCAAGTATTCTTCGATTTTTGGAGTAATATTGAGAAGCTTATCCGCTAGGAACAGCTCGGTATCATCCGGACTGAACTGGTGAATAATGGTTTTCTTAATATAAATGTCCATAAAAGTTTTAGTCCTCGTATAATGGGAAGGCATCTGTCAATTCTTTGACTGCACTTCTCACTTCTTCTAAGACAGCCTCATTTTCTGCATTCTTAAGGGTTTTAATAATAAGTTCAGCCACTTTGCGACTTTCTTCTTCACCAAATCCACGCGCAGTAATAGCTGCTGCTCCGATACGAATTCCACTTGTCTTGAATGGTGACAAGGTTTCGTAAGGGATTGAGTTTTTATTTAGGGTAATATTGACCTCATCAAGCAAGTTTTGAGCAACTTTTCCGTTTTCTACAACCTTGGTTACATCTACTAGGAAGAGGTGGTTTTCAGTTCCGCCAGAAATGATACGGAAATCAGGGTCTTGCAAGAAGATATCTGCCATAGCCTTGCTATTTTTGATAACATTAGCAGCGTATTCCTTGAAGGCTGGATCCAAAACTTCTTTGAAGGAAACAGCTTTAGCTGCCACAACGTGCTCCAAAGGACCACCCTGAATACCAGGGAAAATAGCTGAATTGATTTTCTTAGCTAAGTCTTCATCATTGGTCAAAATCAAACCACCACGAGGGCCACGAAGGGTTTTGTGGGTCGTTGTTGTCGTGATGTGAGCGTATGGCACTGGGCTAGGATGTAGGCCAGCTGCAACCAAACCAGCGATATGAGCCATATCTACCATAAGTTTAGCCCCAACAGCATCAGCTATTTCACGGAATTTTGAAAAGTCGATAATTTGAGAATAGGCTGAAGCACCTGCTACGATCAATTTTGGTTTTACTTCTTGGGCTTGTTTCAAGATAGCATCAAAATCCAAGAATTCCGTTTCAGGATCCACACTATAAGAAACAAAGTTGTAGGTTTGACCTGAGAAGCTGACAGGAGCTCCGTGGGTCAAGTGTCCACCTGCTGCCAAATCCATTCCCATAACCGTATCACCTGGTTCAATCAAGGCCATGTAAGCCGCACAGTTGGCTTGACTTCCTGAGTGTGGTTGGACATTGGCAAATTTTGCACCGAAAATTTCTTTTGCACGTTCAATAGCTAGACTTTCTACCACGTCTACCACATCCGTTCCACCATAGTAACGGCGTCCTGGGTAGCCTTCGGCGTATTTATTCGTCAAGATAGACCCTTGAGCTGCCATAACAGCCTTGGAAACTATGTTTTCCGAAGCAATCAACTCAATGTTGTTTTGTTGTCGTTCTTCTTCTTTGGCAATAGCATTCCAGAGATCAGCATCATATGCTTTAAAATCATCTTTGTCAAAAATCATAGGTCTTCTCCTTTATAGTGTGACTAGTCCATCAGTTTGATTTTACAATAAGAAAATAAACTAACAGATGCGAATAAACCGTTTCTGCATTTTATCACAAGTATAACCAACTTTTTCATAAAATGCATGAGCACCCAGACGATGATCGGCAGAGTTTAAGCGGATAAACCCATAACCACGTCTTTTTGCTTCTTGCTCCAACCCTTGGAGTAATCTTTTACCGATACCTTGCCCTTGCGCTTGAGGTAAAACTGCTAAGGCTAAGATATTAAATCCTGCTTTGGAATAGAGAGATTCATAAACTTCAGCGTGGACATAACCAAGTAAGACACGACTGACTGCATCCTCATAGCCAAGTAGGAAATGATGGGAATCCTGAGACAGTCTAGCTAGTTGGCTAGCCGTTTCCTCTGGACTAAATGAATAGCCCAAAGCCTCTTGGTTAATTTCACAAATGGCTTTCACATCAGTTTCTCTTAAATTTCTGAGCATTTCATGCCTCCTCAAAAGAAATCTCTGGCAACTGAGCAAGAATATCTTCTCGCTTAATGGCCCCTTGGCGTAAGATTTTCACCTTATCTCCAGACAAGTCCAAAATAGTTGAATCCTGTCCAGTTAGAAAAGCATCGTCTTCCAGACCCAGAACCTCTTGGTCAAAATCCTCTAGAATTTGATTAAAGGTCACTCCACTTGCCTGACCTGAGATATTGGCAGACGGCCCAATCAAGGGCCCCGTCTCTCGAATCAAATTCAGCGTAATGGGGTGACTGGGCATCCGAAATCCAACAGTTTCAAGGCCAGAATTGACCCAATAGGGAACTCGGTCATTGGCTTCGAGAATAATGGTCAATGGACCTGGTAAAAAGGTCTCGACAAGTTTTTGTAGATAAGCTGGCTGGTTCTTTGAAAAGTGCAAGATGTCCTCGAGAGAAGCGATATTGAGATTGAGCGCTTTATCTCTAGGACGACGTTTGAGCTGGTATACGTGATCAACTGCTTTTTCGTCTAGAGCCTTGGCAAAAAGACCGTAAACTGTCTCAGTAGGCAGAACAACAGCTCCGCCATTTTCCAACTCTTGTTTAATCCTGTCCATCATCAACCACGACCATCCTATCTTGACCAAATTGGTCCTTAAGTGTTCTTACACGTTTTTCAGGAAGATGCTTCCTAAAAAGTTCAGAAACACTTTGACCTTGCTTGTATCCAATTTCAAGGTAAATCTTACCACCATCTTTGAGATAGTCTTTTGCATCTTCCGCAATTCTACGGTAAATAGCTAGGCCATCCTCGTCTGCAAAGAGAGCTAGATGAGGCTCCGAATACAAGACATTCAAGCCTACCTCTGACTCATCTTCACGAGAGATATAGGGTGGATTGGAAACAATTATATCATATTTTTCAGAAATTTCTGTAAAACAGTCAGATTTTTTTAAAAATATTTGAAGATTTTGATTTTTAGCATTTTCGCTAGCTAAATCTAAAGCCTCTTGAGAAATATCTGCTGCTGTCACTGACCAATTTGGTCTGTTTTTTGCTAGGGCGAGAGCAATAGCTCCACTACCTGTTCCAATATCCAGAACTGACATATTCGTCTCAGGATTTTCAACCAGGATAAGTTCCACTAACTCCTCTGTCTCTGGACGAGGAATCAACCCCCGCCCATCAACTGTTAACTGCATACCAAAGAAATCTGCATGACCGATGATGTACTGGGCAGGTTTATGAGCTGCTAACTGTTGGAAAATTCCTTTTACAAATACTTCTTCCTCTTCCGTCACTTCCTGCTGGAGGGCAAAAACAAAATCTGTAAAAGAGAGATTTTTCAGGCTACGATAGACAAAAGAGAGGCTTTCTGCTTCCTCTCCTTGTCTTATCAACTCTTCTTCAAAATCTGAAAATAATTGAGCTAATTTCATTATTTGTTTAATTCTTCTAATTTTTGTGTTTGGTCATAAAGAACCAAGGCATCCACAACTTCATCCAATTTACCAGACAAGATCGTATCTAGTTTTTGGAGGGTTAAGCCGATACGGTGGTCAGTCACACGGTTTTGTGGGAAGTTATAAGTACGGATTCGTTCTGAACGGTCACCAGTTCCGATTGTTGACTTACGCTCAGCGTCCTGTTCATCTTGGGCAATCTGGGCAAAATGGTCAGCAACACGCGCACGGATGATTTTCATAGCCTTCTCACGGTTCTTCTGCTGGGTTCGTTCTTCCTGCATCTCAACCTTGATATTGGTTGGCAAGTGAACGATACGAACCGCAGTCGCAACCTTATTGACGTTCTGTCCACCAGCACCAGAGGCGTGATAGATGTCGACACGAAGGTCTTTTGGATCAATGTCGTATTCTACTTCTTCGACTTCAGGCATGACAAGAACTGTGGCGGTTGATGTATGGACACGACCTTGGCTTTCTGTCACAGGGACACGTTGCACACGGTGGGCACCTGATTCGTACTTAAGCTTAGAGTAAACAGACTGACCTGAAACCATGGCAACCACTTCTTTGAAACCACCGACACCGTTCATAGAAGCTTCCATAACTTCAAAGCGCCAGCCTTGGGCTTCTGCATACTTTTGGTACATGGTTAGCAAATCTCCAGCGAAAAGTGCTGCTTCGTCACCACCAGCCGCACCACGGATTTCAAGGATGATGTTCTTGTCATCGTTTGGATCCTTTGGAAGGAGCAAAATTTTAAGTTTTTCTTCGTATTCTTCTTTTTCAGCCTTGGCATCTTTGAGCTCTTGCTTGGCCATTTCTTCCAAATCCGCATCTCCACCTGATTCCTTAATCATCTCTTCAGCATCAACGATGTTTTGAAGGACTTGTTTGTATTCTCGGTAAGCTGTTACCGTATCACGGCTTGAAGCTTCTTCTTTTGAAAGCTCCATGAAACGCTTGGTGTCAGAGACCACATCTGGGTCACTCAGCAATTCTCCTAATTCTTCATAACGGTCTTCTACAGCTTGTAGTTGATCATAGATGTTCATTTTTTCTCCTTATTTCTCAATTGTTAAATCATAGATTGCCACTACTTCGTTCTCGGATATTTCCCCAGTTTCTTTAAATCCATAACTGAGGTAACAAGATCTTGCATGTTCATTTTCTGGTTCATAAGACAACCAAAGTTTATTGGCTAAACCTGCTGGCGCTGTCTGAACATAGTCTAGCACATTATCCATTACTGGTTTAAAATATCCTTGATCTTGAAAATGCTTGTCAATCATGAAACGAAATAGTAAATAATTTCCATTACTAATTCCGATTTTTTTGTCATAAGCTAACATCACAAAACCTATAATTGCATCATTATCATAAACTGCCAATGGAGCTACAAAATCTCCATTTTTAGTGTAGACGTATGCTTCAGCTAAACTAATTGCGTTGGTTGCAATGAATTGTTTTTGATATTCCTTGACATCCAAATTCAAAACATCAAAATAATTTTCCATTGTAACATCTCTTAGTTCAATTGTCATAGTTTTGCTCCTTGTTAGAGGTTATCATTGGCGCAAAATAATGTTTACGACAAACCGAGATATAGGTTTCATTGCCACCAATCTGTATCTGCTCTCCATCATAAACGGGCAGTCCATCCTGAGTACGCAACACCATGGTCGCCTTTTTCTTGCAATATTGACAGATTGTCTTGATTTCGTCAATCTTGTCTGCTAAAAGCAAGAGATATTTGGAACCTTCAAACAATTCATTCCGAAAGTCATTTTTCAAACCAAAAGCCATGACGGGGATGTCTAACTCGTCCACAACACGAGCTAGGTCGTAAACATGGTGACGCTTGAGAAACTGAGCCTCATCGACCAGCACACAGTAAGGTTTTTCTGGTAAATCACGAATAAATCCAAAAATATCCGTTGTTTCCTCAATCGCAATGGCAGGGCGTTTCATGCCAATACGACTCGACACATAGCCAACACCGTCACGCGTATCCAGAGCCGAGGTCATAATCACAACACCTTTTCCTTGCTCCTCATAGTTATAGGCCACCTTGAGAATCTCAATCGTCTTACCAGAGTTCATGGTCCCATAACGATAATACAACTGTGCCATGTTTCTTGCTTCACGTCCATTTCTAAATTTTTGCTACATTCTAGTATATCATAATTTTCTTAAGCTTTAAACGGCAAAATGTGGTAAAATAGAAGAAATCAAAAACTAGTGGAGGAAGCCATTATGCCATTTGTACGCATCGATTTATTTGAAGGACGCACGCTCGAGCAAAAGAAAGCTCTTGCTAAGGAAGTAACGGAAGCGGTTGTCCGTAATATTGGAGCACCTCAATCAGCCGTTCATGTCATCATCAACGACATGCCAGAAGGAACTTACTTCCCACAAGGGGAAATGCGCACCAAATAAGCTAGCTTAAGCAGAATTGCTTAGGCTTTTTCAATCTCCAAGTAGCATCCATTGAAGAAATAGTTCAAATTTGTTACAATTTGAAAAGAGACTTGGAAAAATTTCCAAGAAAAGAGCTATTTATTAAAGGAAACATTATGATTACACGTGAATTTGATACCATCGCTGCTATCTCTACTCCACTAGGTGAAGGGGCTATTGGTATTGTCCGCTTGAGCGGAACTGAAAGTTTTGCTATTGCACAGAAAATTTTTAAAGGAAAAGACTTGAACAAGGTTGCTAGCCATACACTTAACTACGGTCACATCGTTGACCCTCAGACAGGAAAAGTCATGGACGAGGTTATGGTTGGGGCTATGAAGTCTCCAAAGACCTTCACTCGTGAGGATATTATCGAGATTAACACCCACGGTGGGATTGCGGTGACCAATGAGATTCTCCAGCTAGCTATCCGTGAAGGAGCTCGATTGGCAGAACCTGGTGAATTTACCAAACGTGCCTTCCTAAATGGACGTGTGGACTTGACTCAGGCTGAGGCGGTCATGGATATCATCCGCGCCAAGACAGACAAGGCCATGAACATTGCTGTCAAACAATTAGATGGTTCCCTTTCTGATCTTATCAATAATACCCGTCAAGAAATCCTTAACACTCTTGCCCAAGTCGAGGTTAATATTGATTATCCTGAGTATGACGATGTTGAGGAAGCCACTACTGCCGTTGTCCGTGAGAAGACTATGGAGTTTGAGCAATTGTTAACCAATCTGCTTCGAACAGCACGTCGTGGTAAAATCCTCCGTGAAGGAATTTCCACTGCTATCATCGGACGCCCTAACGTTGGGAAATCAAGCCTTCTCAACAACCTCTTACGTGAAGACAAGGCAATTGTAACCGATATTGCTGGTACGACACGTGATGTCATTGAAGAATACGTCAACATCAACGGTGTTCCTCTAAAATTGATTGACACAGCTGGTATCCGTGAAACGGATGACATCGTGGAACAAATCGGTGTCGAGCGTTCGAAAAAAGCCCTCAAGGAAGCTGACCTAGTTCTACTAGTGCTAAATGCTAGCGAGCCACTGACCGCCCAAGATCGTCAACTCTTAGAAATCAGCCAAGAAACCAACCGCATTATTCTCCTTAACAAAACTGATCTTCCTGAAGCAATTGAAACTTCAGAACTTCCTGAAGACCTTATTCGTATTTCGGTTCTCAAAAATCAAAACATTGATAAGATTGAAGAGAGAATCAACAACCTCTTCTTTGAAAATGCTGGTTTGGTCGAGCAAGATGCTACTTACTTGTCTAACGCACGTCACATTTCCCTGATTGAAAAAGCAGTTGAAAGCCTACAAGCTGTTAACCAAGGTCTTGAACTGGGTATGCCAGTTGACTTGCTTCAAGTAGATTTGACCCGTACTTGGGAAATTCTCGGTGAAATCACTGGAGATGCTGCTCCTGATGAACTCATTACACAACTCTTTAGCCAATTTTGTTTAGGAAAATAAGAAAAATCCATGATCCCTCATTCGGTCATGGATTTTATTGTCTTCATTAATAATCTGGTCTTAAAACCCCTGTTACAGTTGCCTTAGTCGCTTCGTAGTCACCATCTACGACAACTTTGATAATGCGTTTGGCATCTTCTTCTGGTGCTGGAACAAGAGGTAGGCGAGTTGGACCAGCTTCAAATCCCATATAGTTGAGAACTGCCTTAACAGGAGCAGGACTTGGATAAGAGAAGAGGGCATTGACCTTAGGAATGAATTGACGCTGAATAGCCGCTGCTTTCTTCATATCACTTTCTTCAATAGCAGTAAACATCTCGTGCATTTCATCCCCATTTGTATGGGAGGCAACAGAGATAACCCCATCCGCACCAAGGTTCATGGCATGGAAAGCATCTCCATCCTCACCTGTATAAATCAAGAACTCCTCTGGCTTGTGTTCAATCAAATAAGCCATATTAGCCAAGCTAGTACATTCTTTGACACCAATGATATTTGGATGGTCAGCCAAACGAAGCATGGTTTCTGGAGTTAACTCGACAACCACACGCCCAGGAATGTTATAGATAATAATAGGTAAGTCAGAAGCATCTGCAATCGCCTTAAAGTGCTGGTACATCCCTTCTTGAGAAGGTTTGTTGTAGTAAGGTACGATAGCAAGCCCAGCTGCAAAACCACCAAATTCTGCTACTTCTTTGACAAACTCGATAGAGTCACGTGTATCATTGGTACCCACACCCGCAATCAAAGGGACACGTCCATTGACAATCTTTTGCACAGCCGCAAATAGTTCCAACTCTTCATCGTGGGTCAAGGTGGGACTTTCAGCAGTAGTCCCTGCAAGAAGAATACCATCTGTATGATGAGCCAATAAATGCTCAATCAAGGCTGGGATAGCATCAAAGTTGATGGAACCATCCTCGTGAAAGGGAGTAATAAAGGCTGTGATGATTTTACACTCTTTTAAATCTTGATAAGACATGAAAACACCTCTCTATTTCAAAGAAGGAGTTCATCTGAACTCCTAAACGATATGACTATTTTAATTCAAATTTCAATTCGGCAGTTGGACGAACCAAGCCACGTTCATGAAGAGTTTCTGCAATCTGAACTGAGTTCCAAGCAGCACCTTTGAGAAGGTTATCTGAAACAACCCACATGTGGATTCCTTTTTCTGCATCCAAGTCTTTACGGATACGACCAACAAAGGTATCACGTGAACCCACTGCATTGATGGCTTGAGGATAGATTTGATGAGCGACATCATCCTCCAGAACCGCACCTGGGAAGGCTGCGATAGCTGCTTTCACTTCTTCGATTGGAGCCACTTCTTTTGTTTCGATGTAAACAGACTCAGAGTGAGCTGACAAGACTGGAATGCGCACACATGTTGCAGATACTGCAATGCTATCATCTTCCATAATTTTCTTCGTTTCCTTAGTCATCTTCATCTCTTCGTAAGTGTAATCATTGTCAGTGAAGACATCAATTTGTGGAAGAGCATTAAAGGCGATAGGATAGTGTTTCTTGTCCCCACCTGAAGGCAAGATTTCCGCATGCAAATCACGTGGGTTTACACCATCATTCAAGACTTCACGAAGTTCACGTTGTGTCTCAAGAATTGCTCCCATACCAGCACCTGAGACTGCTTGGTAAGTTGAAACGATGATACGATCCAAGCCCCATTTTTGACGGATAGGTTCAAGCGCCACCATCATTTGGATTGTTGAACAGTTAGGGCAGGCAATGATACCGTTGTGGGCATCCAGTGCATGAGCATTGACCTCTGGAACAACCAAAGGAACATCTGGATTTTGACGGAAGTAAGATGTATTATCAACTACTACCGCTCCAGCTTTAACTGCGTATGGTGCATACTTAGCTGATGTAGAACCACCTGCTGAAAAGAGAGCAATATCAACTCCTTCAAAAGCTGTTTCAGTCGTTTCTTCAATCGTAATATCTTGGTCTTTAAATTTCAAAGTCTTGCCTGCTGAACGTGCAGAAGCAAGTAAGCGGATTTTTTCGATTGAAAGTGTTGATTCTTCCAACATTTTTATCATCTGAGCACCGACAGCACCTGTCGCGCCGACTACAGCAACTGTATATCCCATAAATAACCTCTTTCGGAATTTTCTAAAAATTTCTATAATAGATGTATTATACTACTTTTTCCATGAATTGCAAAGCTTTTTCATCATTTTTTGGAAAATAAAAATCCCCAGTCGCTAGACCAGGGACTAAGAGGCATCTTCATGTGATGAGCAGGTTCACACAACCCATCAAGGTCCGCTCCTGCGTTATGACCTCCTTATGCTCAATAGTAGCCCGAAGACTACCTATCGACTCATCGCATCTACTATTCTACTAAAGAGAATGACTTTTGTCAACAGACGAAACTCTTTAGGTTTATTTACACAGGTGCATAAGAAATATAGTAAATTGAAGTTGGAATAGTGCACCACAATTGCTAAAACATTTCTAGAAATTAATTTGATTTCCCCAATCAATTTGTTCACATCTTATTTCAATCTACTATATCTTTGAAAAATTTGGGGCAGACATAACAAAATCCCTTGTAAATCAAGGGATTTTCTGTTTATTTCATGCTAATTGCCGGGATTGAACCGGCGACCTCATCCTTACCATGGATGCGCTCTGCCAACTGAGCTAAATCAGCTTACCTAAAAAGTATACTACAGTTAGAAAAACTTGTCAAGTTTCCTTAGAAATTTTCTATAAGAAAAAGCCAGGTAAGAACTACCTAGCTTATCTTCTTCTATTTGCTTAAATCGATTCGACGACCAATTTTACCGATAATAATCGCTCCAATAATCAATGAAGCAAATTCACCAATTCCTGTTGTGAACCAAGTAAGGAAAAATGGTAATTGCGCTACGATATTCAACTCGGCAGCAATTGTAAACATGGAAATTGAAAAGAGGATTGAAAAGAAGAAATGATCTTTTCGAATCAATCCGTTAAAGAGGTAATCCTTTCTGTATTTTGCAAAAAGCCAAACACCTAGACTGAGAAATACCAAGGTTGATCCACCACCAACAAAGACATCAAGAAGTCCAAAGCTAAAGAAATTAGCAATCATACAACCGATGGTAACTCCGATGATGTACTTAGGATTGTAAAAAGCCATAAAGTTCATCATTTCTGAAATACGGAACTGATAAGCACCATAGCTAATGGCATTTAGGGGCGGTGTGACAGTCAAAACGACGTAGATAGCAGCGACGATTGCAATATCTGCTACATCACGAATAGTTAATTTTTTAATCTTTTCTCCTTTGGCGGGTTACCCACGTGTAATATGCTTGGTGAAAGAAGCTAAGCACCAAGGGTTGATTCAATCAACCCTACTAGTATAGCACAATAACTTGCTTTATGCTATACTTAATACATGGGAAAATGTATTCAAAAAATTTTTAACAATGAGATTTTTGCCTATCTCTTCTTTGGCTTTGCGACAACTCTAGTTTCTATTCTCTCACGACTAGTCATTTATCAACTAACTCATAAAGAACTCCTCGCCACTGGACTAGCAAATAGTATCGGTATCCTCTTTGCCTTTATCACAAATGATACGATTGTGTTTAAACAAGCAAGGAAGAATCGACTTATCCGTTTAGTAAAATTTTCTCTTGCCCGCCTTTCTACTTTTCTGTTAGATTTGCTCTTTACTTTTCTGTTTGTGACTCAGTTTCCTCACATCATAGGACAATTCGTAAATGAAAGTCTTGACAAAATCAATGCAATCGAAACAGTTCTTGCACAAATATCAATAATTATTCTTAATTATATCCTAAGTAAGCTATATGTTTTTAAAAAATAAAAAAATTTTGAGCATATATCTTGCAAGCTCTTCTTAATTAATATATAATTAGGAGTAAAAATTTTTTGAAAGAGAAAATGAAAATGTTAAAAGATCTTAAAGCATTTTTGCTTCGTGGTAATGTCGTTGACCTTGCTGTCGGTGTGATTATTGCCTCTGCTTTTGGTGCTATCGTAACTTCATTTGTTAATGATATCATCACTCCACTCCTATTGAACCCAGCCTTGGAAGCTGCGAAAGTAAAAAATATCGCTGAGCTTGCATGGAATGGTGTTACATATGGTAAATTCTTAAGTGCTATTATCAACTTCCTTGTTGTAGGTACTGTTCTCTTCTTTGTTATTAAAGCTATGGAAAAAGCTCAAAGCCTTACTAAAAAAGAAGAAGTTGTTGAAGAGGAAGCTCCAGCTGGTCCAACTGAGTTGGAAGTACTTCAAGAAATCAAAGCTCTTCTCGAGAAAAAATAATCGATTAAAAGGATCTAGCGCAAAGCTAAATCCTTTTTCTTTACTCTTTTGGTAACTTGCCTGCTTTTTCAAGCATTTTCTTGATAAGATAAGGCATCTTAACATTTTCCCGACCTTTTTTCTCAATCAGTTTTTTCACAAATTCTGGCATTTGTAAATCTTGAGATTCGGCCAAGATATTTTTAGTCTCATCTGAAGGAACTAACTCATCAAAGGTTTCTTCTTCTGGAAGAAATTCCTTAAATTCTTGATGTTCATTAACTCTGACTGTATTAACCAAGGCATCAATCAAACGAGAATCTGTATTTGGCATTGGTGGACGATGGTAGTTCACCCCAAATTCTTGACACAAGTCATAACATTCCACATCGTTGTCAAACAAGACTTCAATATGTTCACTGATGAAACTGATAGGAACAAAAATATAATGGTCTGGATGTTCTGTCTGTTCTCTAAGATACTCCAAGACATCTGGCTTAATCCATGGAATACCTATATCACTCTCACTTTGCCAGGTGTTGGTGTATTGCTCGGAACTCAAACCTAGTTTTTCAGCAACTAACTTGCTATTTTCAAAAATTTGGTCGATATAAGGGTCACCAAAATCCAAGGCAAAAATGGGTACACTATGGGCTGAAAAGATAACTTTAAAGCTATCTTGCTTCACTTCTTCTTTTAAAATCTTAGCAATTTCATCTGCCCAATAGTTTAAGAGCGCTTCTTCTTGATACCAATCCTTAATAACTAAAAATTGAATTTGCTTGCTTTCTAAAAATTTCTCGTATCCCATGACAGAGTAGAAAGAATAATGGGGCTCCAAAATCAAGCAAATACACTGCTCAACTCCGTCTGCTTCCATCTGACTAATCACATCTGGAATAAAGGGTCTTGAAAACTTATTGGCAAAATAGACACTATACTCATTCCCCAGTCTAGCTTCTACCAAGGCAACCTCTTCTCGAGTAATTTTTTGCAGAGGCGTGCCCCCAATTCGTACATAATTATCATAGAGAGTTTGAATCTCGTGGTCTTGAGGTCTCACCCCACGACGAATATTTGTGAAAAAATCAGCCACACCTTCAAAGGTAATCTCTTCTGGCGAACCGAAAGTCATCATTAAAATTGCTTTTTTCATAACTGCTTCCTTGTGATATTCTTATCAAGTATATTTTATCATTAATTTATTGATAAGTAAACGCTAACACAAAGAATTTCCCTAACTTCTGTCTTTTGTTTTTCTCCTCTTTCTATGATACAATGGAAAAAATGAATTCAAAAGGAGTTTTTTATGACTTACCCCAATCTCTTGGACCGCTTCTTAACCTACGTTAAGGTCAACACGCGCTCTGATGAACACTCTACTACTACTCCAAGTACGCAGAGTCAGGTTGACTTCGCAACCAATGTTCTAATTCCTGAAATGAAACGTGTTGGATTACAAAATGTTTATTATCTACCAAATGGTTTTGCGATTGGTACCTTGCCAGCAAACGATCCATCGTTAACACGTAAGATTGGCTTCATCTCCCACATGGATACCGCTGACTTTAATGCAGAAGGGGTCAAGCCTCAGGTAATTGAAAACTACGATGGGGGGGTGATTGAACTAGGGAATTCTGGTTTTAAACTCAATCCAGCTGACTTCAAGAGTCTTGAGAAATATCTAGGACAAACGCTCATCACAACTGATGGAACAACCTTGCTAGGTGCTGATGACAAGTCAGGGATTGCTGAAATTATGACAGCCATTGAATATTTGACTGCCCATCCTGAACTCAAACACTGTGAGATTCGTGTTGGTTTTGGTCCAGATGAGGAAATCGGTGTTGGTGCTAATAAATTTGATGCAGAGGATTTTGATGTGGATTTTGCCTACACTGTTGATGGTGGTCCACTAGGTGAACTTCAGTACGAGACCTTCTCAGCAGCGGGTGCTGAATTGCATTTCCAAGGACGCAATGTCCACCCTGGTACTGCAAAGGGACAGATGGTTAACGCCCTTCAGCTAGCAATTGATTTTCATAATCAACTTCCAGAAAATGACCGACCTGAGTTAACTGAAGGTTACCAAGGTTTCTACCATCTAATGGATGTGACAGGTAGTGTCGAGGAGGCACGTGCAAGCTATATCATTCGTGATTTTGAAAAAGATGCCTTTGAAGCGCGTAAAGCAGCTATGCAGTCTATCGCTGATAAGATGAATCAAGAACTTGGTAGCGACCGTATCACCCTAAACTTGACAGACCAGTACTACAATATGAAAGAAGTCATTGAAAAAGATATGACTCCAATTACCATTGCCAAAGCCGTGATGGAAGATTTAGGTATCACTCCTATTATCGAACCAATCCGTGGTGGAACAGATGGCTCTAAGATTTCCTTTATGGGAATCCCAACTCCCAATATCTTTGCGGGTGGCGAGAATATGCACGGACGTTTTGAATACGTCAGCCTTCAGACCATGGAACGTGCCGTTGATACCATCATTGGTATCGTAGGTTATAAAGACTAAAAAGACGAGGTAGCTCAGCTACTTCGCCTTTCTTTTTATTATGTGACTTTCAGTCCGTCTCGCTCCGTTAGGTGCGAGACAAAAAAATCACTCGCTATGCGAGTGCGCGTCGAAGGTTATGCCAAAAAAACTCCGAACTCGATACAATAAAGGTGTTCAAGCCAATGTTAGTAAGTATTCCACCAAGGATAAGTGTTTCGAGTTTCATGGGTTATTTAAAAGGAAAAAGTGCACTCATGATGTTTGACAAACACACCAATCTCAAGTACAAGTTTGGGAATCGTCATTTCTGGGCGGAAGGTTATTATGTAAGTACAGTAGGGCTTAATGAAGCCACAATTAAGAAATATATTC
>JAWERV010000013.1:0-42498 GCA_032481955.1 Streptococcus mitis
CAATGACCTCCTAAAAATTTTTTCCTATTTTAATAAGCTCAAAAAGTCTGAAACTGGATCATTTGGAACCATTTGAGCAGTAAGTTTAACACCTTTTTCTGCCAATTTGTGGAAGTCTTCCACATCCTTGTCTACTACGTTGATAGAACGTGTGATGGCGCGAGTTTCTGGTGTTTGAGACATATTCCCAACATTAAGGGTTTCAAGTGGTACACCTGCTTCTACCAAACCAAG
Source organism: Streptococcus mitis (assembly GCA_032481955.1). Taxonomy (GTDB): domain Bacteria; phylum Bacillota; class Bacilli; order Lactobacillales; family Streptococcaceae; genus Streptococcus; species Streptococcus mitis_DQ. The sequence continues at coordinate 235 of JAWERV010000013.1, forward strand.
GAAACGGTCTGGTTTACGAGCAACGATAAAGAGACGTTGGCTATCGTATTTACCAGCAAGAATATTGGCTGCCGCTTTCTCAATTGGCAAAATACTCAATTTCACACCTGGTGGTGTCGCAAGTTTCAAACCACTCTTTTCAACGTCATTGTTGACAACTTCGTCGTCCACAACCATAATACGTGAAACATTTAGTTTTCCAGCCCAAAGATTGGCTACTTGTCCGTGGATCAAACGTCCATCGATACGGCATCCTACAATTGTCATAAATTTTCCCCCTTTATATGTTTTAGTGTAGGTTTACGAGTTAAATGAATCTCTTCTTTATATTCACCTTCTGTTTCAAAGATAATGATGCGGTTGGCACCTTCCTTGAGATAGCTATGAGGAATATAAAGCGAGAGTGTTGGGCCGACGTTCCAAAAACGTCCTAGATTCTGCCCATTGACAAAGGCAATCCCCTTACCAAACTCAGACAAGTCTAGGTAGGTATCTTTGGGCTCTTCGATTGTAAAGTCATAAGCGTAAAAGGCTGGTTGTCCTTCTGTCCATCCTTTTGAAAAATCAATTTTCTCAGGATTATCTAGTGGGAGTGGATAGTGTTTCCAATTAAGTAAGAAGTGTAAATCCTTGCAGACACCTGTTCGGATTCCTTTACGTTGTGTATCCGCTAAGAACTTGTGTCCATAGTTGACACGCCCCATATTTTCTATCAATATATCAATCCTAGATAACGCTTTCTTTTCTCCTTGATAGAAAATATCTTCCCCAATTTCTGTCTGATATTGGGTTTCAACCCACTGACCATCGACATAAAGCTGAGCCCTATCTCGACCATCAATGATACGAAGTCTTTCTTCTTCTGCATCCCAGTTTGTTTCTGTTCGATAGAGTAAGTAGCCATAACTTTGTCCCAACTCCTCCATCTTTTGAGGATAGAGACTTTCTACTGGACTAGATAAGCTATCTAAGGTTTCAAACAAGGAAACTTTTTCAACTAGTGGAATAGCATCCAACTCCATACTCTCTTTGTAGAGTGGTTCTAACTGCGGATACTCTGGGAAATGCGTCGCCATCATCTTCTTGACTGCCAAATATTTGGCAGTTGGATTTCCTTCCTCATCCAGAAGGGCATCGTAATCATAAGATGTGACTTGTGGCAGGTCCAAAGTTCCTCGAGCCGAGCAACCATTCATGAAGCCAAAGTTTGTACCACCGTGGAACATGTAAAGATTGATAGAGCCTTGCTCTAATACCTCACGAACTGCATCTGACAATTCTTTAGGATCCCGTGTGATAATCGGTTCTTTCCAACGGTTGAACCAGCCATCCCAGAACTCCATACACATGAGTGGCCATTTCTTGCCATGTTCATCAAAGAATTCCTGCATCTGTGAAAAGTTGTAAGGTGCCTTAGAACCAAAGTTGCCTGTTACAAAGAGGTCATCTTCGATTAAAGTTCCAGCTTTCAGAGTTGCTCTCCAAGGACCATCTGATGTAAAGAGGGGACAGGTTACGCCACGCTCTTCCATCAACTGTCGAATCGCTCTCAGATAAGCCTTATCTTCTCCGTAAGAACCATACTCATTTTCAACCTGCATCATAAGGATATTGCCACCATTGTCCAATAAATGTGGAGCCAATCTTGGCAATAATTGATCATAGTAACGACCAACTGCCTCGATATAGGCTGGGTCGGATGAGCGAATTCTCATATTCTTGGTTAAAAGCCAAGCTGGTAAGCCACCGAATTCCCACTCCGCACAGATAAAGGGAGACGGACGTACAATAGCATAGAGGCCTAAATCTTGTGCTGTTTGGAGAAATCTCTCCAAATCTAGAGCTCCTTCAAAGTTAAACTCACCCTCACGGGGTTCGTGTAGATTCCAAGCAACGTAAGTCTCTACCGTGTTAAAACCAAGAGCCTTCAAATTATAGAGCGAATGATACCAATCTTCTGGAGGAACCCTAAAATAATGAATGGCGCCGGACAAAATCTTGAACGGTTCCCCATCTAAATAGAAATCGTCCCTAATCTCAAATCGTGTTATTTTACTACCTTCTGACAATTAAAGTTCACGCTTTCATTTGTTGATATAGTAACTATATCTCAATATTTTGCATTTGTCAATAGGTTTTCACAATTTTTTTCATTTTTAACTAACTTTTACACAAAAAACTTATAAAAATCTCTAATTTATAACAATAGCATCCTTTAAAAAGCATGTATAAAAATGTATGTTTTTCTATTAATTTCGATGTAAATTAACCTTATACCCTATTATTCTAATTTTTTTATTCAAAAGACTACTATTCTTTCCGTTTTTATGGTAAAATCTTTAACGGAAAAGGAAAATCGAGGTGAAAATATGGCAATTCCAAAGTATCAATATATTAAAGATGAGTTAAAGAACAAAATCATTTCTGGTCAATTTGCCAGTGGAGATAAATTCTACACTGAAGCTGAATTGATTGCAATGTATGATGTAAGTTCTATCACAGTTGTCCGCGCCTTAAACGATCTTGCCAAAGATGGCTATATTGTCCGTCAACAAGGAAAGGGTACATTCGTTTCACGCGCACGCAAACATAAACTCGTAGAGTTTTCAGATGTAGAAGTTTTTGAAACTAAAGATGATAAAGTTACTGTCCTTTCTATTGAACGTGGTAACAAATTAAACTACTTAGAAAAACTTGGACTACGTGGTGACCAGTTCTACTACAAGATTGAACGCGTACGCGAAACGAATGGTGTTGTATACATCTACCACACATCTTACATTCCAGAACAATACATCAACGCAAATTATCCAAATCTTGAATATTATAGTTCTATCTATAACCGTTTCAAATCAGATTACCACATTCACATGAATGATGAACATTTTGAAGAAATCAATGAAATAACATTTCCAACTCCAGAACATGCGGCTTCGGCCCTCGGAGTCGATGAGCAATTCCCAACCGTTTTACAAACCAAGACTACTAGGCTAGAATCTACTGGCCAAGTTCTCGCATACAGCGAAACTTATAAACGAGCGGATTACTACAAAATTAAATTCATTTCATGTGACCGTGATCATTAAGATGAAAGCCTGAGCCTAAGCGCTTGGGCTTTTTTCTATGTATTATAGCACGAAAAAACGACTATAAAAACGCTGTTAAATATATTTATTTGTAGCATTTTTACTAAAAATAAGTTAAAAATTACTGATTTTTCCTTGATTTTACCTCCCCATATAAATTGTTATTTCCAAAATTTTATGATTTACTCCGTTTATTATAATTATTATATAAACTTGCTTGACTTTTTACTATATAGATAATAAAATTAAATTAGTTTTATGTAAACGTTATCAAAATAGTTGTATCAAGGAGATTTTATCATGAAACTAGACAAGAAACAGCGTTTCTCAATCCGCAAGTATGCGGTCGGAGTAGCTTCTGTACTGATAGGCTTTACCTTCAGTGCTCAAGTCGTATCTGCAGATGGACTAACATCAGCACCAAAAGCTCCTGAAACTTTGCAAGCTGTACCGGATAGCCCACAAGCATCAGAAGCACCAATCCAAGATAAAGAAGAAAAACTTGCAGAACAAGCTAATAAAACTGTAAAAGAGAAAGTCAAAACTGAAAAGGATGCTGTTAACACAGTCCTTCCAAAAACAGAAAATGCAGTAGCACCAGTAGTAACAGAACATGGCAGCCCAGCCTCTACTACGGAAGTAGAGAGCACAACTCAAGTGGAAAAAAGCGCAGAGAGTGCTAATACTGAAAAGAAAAACGAGTCTGCTACTCCTGCTCTACTCGCACCGACTACTGAACGTGCCACTCAAGTTAATGAAAAACTATCGAAAAAGAAAATTGTTTCTATTGATGCTGGACGTAAATATTTCTCACCAGAACAACTAAAAGAAATCATCGATAAAGCGAAACATTATGGCTACACTGATTTACACCTATTAGTTGGAAATGATGGGCTCCGCTTCATGTTGGACGATATGAGCATCACAGCTAACGGCAAGAACTATGCCAGTGACGATGTCAAACGTGCCATTGAAAAAGGTACAAATGATTATTACAACGATCCAAACGGCAATCACTTAACAGAAAATCAAATGACAGATCTGATTAACTATGCCAAAGATAAAGGTATCGGTCTCATCCCAACAGTAAATAGTCCTGGTCACATGGATGCTATTCTCAATGCCATGAAAGAATTGGGAATCAAAAACCCTAACTTTAGCTATTTCGGGAAAGAATCAGCCCGTACCGTAGATCTTGACAACGAACAAGCAGTCGCTTTTACAAAAGCCCTTATCGATAAATATGCTGCTTATTTCGCGAAAAAGACTGAAATCTTCAACATCGGACTTGATGAATATGCCAATGATGCAACAAACGCTAAAGGTTGGAGCGTTCTTCAAGCTGATAAATACTATCCAAACGAAGGCTACCCTGTAAAAGGATATGAAAAATTTATTGCCTACGCCAATGACCTAGCTCGTATTGTAAAATCGCACGGCCTTAAACCAATGGCTTTCAATGATGGTATTTACTACAATAGTGATACTAGCTTCGGAACTTTTGACAAAGATATCATCGTTTCAATGTGGACTGGTGGTTGGGGAGGTTACGACGTCGCTTCTTCTAAACTTCTAGTAGAAAAAGGTCACCAAATCCTAAACACTAACGACGCTTGGTACTATGTTCTTGGGCGAAATGCAGATGGCCAAGGTTGGTACAACCTTGATCAAGGCTTAAACGGCATCAAGAACACTCCAATCACTTCGGTACCAAAATCCGACGGAGAAACTATTCCATTCATCGGTGGTATGGTAGCTGCTTGGGCTGACACTCCATCTGCACGTTATTCACCGTCACGCCTCTTCAAACTCATGCGTCAATTCGCAAATTCTAATGCTGAATACTTTGCAGCTGATTATGAGTCTGCAGAACAAGCACTTAACGAGGTACCAAAAGACCTTAACCGTTATACTGCAGAAAGTGTCGCGGCTGTCAAAGAAGCTGAAAAAGCCATTCGCTCACTTGATAGCAACCTCAGTCGCGCCCAACAAGACACGATTGACCAAGCAATTGCAAAACTTCAAGAAGCAGTCAGCAATTTGACCTTCACACCAGAAGCTCAAAAAGAAGAAGATGCTAAACGTGAGGTTGAAAAACTTGCTAAAAACAAGGTGATTTCAATTGATGCTGGACGCAAATACTTTACTCTTGACCAACTCAAACGCATCGTAGATAAGGCCAGTGAGCTCGGATATTCTGATGTTCATCTCCTTCTAGGAAATGATGGACTTCGCTTCCTACTCGATGATATGACCATCACTGCCAACGGAAAAACCTATGCAAGTGATGATGTCAAAAATGCCATCATCCAAGGAACAAAAGCTTACTACGACGATCAAAATGGGACTGCACTTACACAGGCAGAAGTGACAGAACTAATTGAATACGCTAAATCTAAGGGCATCGGTCTCATCCCAGCTATTAACAGTCCAGGTCACATGGATGCTATGCTGGTTGCCATGGAAAAATTAGGCATTAAAAATCCTCAAGCCCACTTTGACAAAGTCTCTAAAACAACTATGGACTTGAGAAACGAAGAAGCGATGAACTTTGTAAAAGCCCTCATCGGTAAATACATGGACTTCTTTGCAGGAAAAACAAAGATTTTCAACTTTGGTACTGACGAATACGCTAACGATGCGACTAGTGCCCAAGGCTGGTACTACCTCAAATGGTATCAACTCTATGGCAAGTTTGCCGAATATGCCAACACCCTCGCTGCCATGGCCAAAGAAAGAGGGCTTCAACCAATGGCCTTCAACGATGGCTTCTACTATGAGGACAAGGACGATGTTCAGTTTGACAAAGATGTCTTGATTTCTTACTGGTCTAAAGGCTGGTGGGGCTACAACCTCGCATCACCTCAATACTTAGCAAGCAAGGGTTATAAGTTCTTGAATACCAACGGTGACTGGTATTATGTTATAGGCAATCACAAACAAGATGAAGCTTACCCTCTTTCAAAAGCAGTTGAAAATTCTGGTAAAGTTCCATTCAATCAACTAGCTTCTACCAAATATCCTGAAGTAGACCTTCCAACAGTCGGAAGTATGCTTGCTATCTGGGCAGATAGACCAAGCGCTGAGTACAAGGAGGAAGAAATCTTTGAACTTATGACTGCCTTTGCAGACCACAACAAAGACTACTTCCATGCTAATTATAATGCTCTCCGCGAAGAAATCGCACAAATTCCTGAAAACTTAGAAGGATATAGTAAAGAAAGTCTTGATGTCCTAAGTGCAGCTAAAACAGCTCTAAATTACAACCTCAACCGTAATAAACAAGCTGATCTTGACACACTTGTAGCCAACTTAAAAGCCGCTCGCTTAGGTCTCAAACCAGTTGCAACTCACTCAGGAAGCCTAGATGAAAATGAAGTGGCTGCCAATGTTGAAACCAGACCAGAACTCATCACAAGAACTGAAGAAATCCCATTTGAAGTTATCAAGAAAGACAATCCTAACCTCCCAGCTGGTCAAGAAAACATTATTACAGCAGGAGTCAAAGGTGAACGAACTCATTACATCTCTGTACTCACTGAAAATGGAAAAACAACCGAAACAGTCCTTGATAGCCAGGTAAGCAAAGAAGCTGTTAACCAAGTGGTCGAAGTCGGAACTCTAGTAACACATGTAGGCGATGAAAACGGACGAGCCGCTATTGCTGAAGACAAACCAAAACTAGAAATCCCAAGCCAACCAACTCCATCAACTGCTCCTGCTGAGGAAAGCAAAGCTCTTCCTCAAGGTCCAGCTCCTGTGGCAACAGAGAAAAAACTTCCTGAAACAGGAAGTCAAGGTTCAGAATGGTTGATGGCTACAGGTTTGATGGCTACACTCACAGCTTATGGACTTAGCAAGAAAAAAGATTAAGCACAAATAAAAAGCGAGATTCAATCTCGCTTTTTTACTACTATTCCTTAGAACTGTATTGCAAAAGTACTTGCTTTAAACTATTACGAATAGTAGTCAGAACTTGTTCAATTTCATTTGTATATCCCTCCATACTCTCAGATATTTTTGTATGGTTCCTAAAATAAACCTCTAGTACTCTCAAAAAATATTCATTCACGTTACCATATTTTTTGATATCATTTTGTAATTCACTCATATATTCTATCATTACATCAGCAGTAACATTTGTATTTCTAAAAATTTCCTCATACTGTTTTTGTAACCATTGATCATTAAATACTACTTTACTTGTGAAGTAATACTTATCATCACCAATATTTTCACTTGTTATATATCACGGGGAAGATAGATATTCAATCAATACTCCGATAAATGTAGACGTTAGATTTGCATCAATTATAGTTAATTCACGAACAAATCTTATAGACTCCGAAATTATTAATTCAACATTATCTTGTTCTAGCGCCATAACCAAGCGTAAATTATAATTTTGAGAAATATCACTGTATAAATAGTCTTTAAATAAATCAAGATGTAGCATCTTTGAAAACTTCAATTGAGGTAAATTGTATAAATAATTATATTTTACATGACTTTTATATATTTCAAAGTCTTTGTCATATTCTTGTTTTGTGATGTCCGATAAAAAATGCCTACCCGTATTTTGTCTACTATATTCAAAATCCCCCCATGTTTGAATTAATCGATAATGAAATGTACTATCTCCAATAAAATAGACAAAGTAAATCGATTCTTCTAAAAAAGTCTTACAAGAAATTACTATCATCTCTGTGTCCCCTAAATCAAAAGACAATAATTTATCACCTTTTGTTGCACTATCAACAATAACAGGTGATAGTGAATCAGTTACAGAGTTAATCAACTTTAAATAAATTTTTATATTTAAAATAGGTTCTTTACCTCTCATAAACAGTTCAATCTCGCCTATTCCCTGACGTTTTTGTACAATAAATAATGGTCTAACCTCTGCATAAGATTTTTCTCTCTGTTCAAAATAAAGGTTTTTTTGCTCCTTTTCCCTATTTTTATCTTCTATTATTTTAATCTTACGTTCCCTATTTCTCTGAAGATAAAACATAAGGAAAGTAGTCAATATAGTAATAGCTGATAATACAACTTCAAAATACTCCTTATTAGTTCCTTTATCAGAAACTAAATAGACATAAATATCTCTCAGAAACGATGATTCTAAAGATAGATAAGGTAAAAATACTAATAATAAAATGATAGTGATTGTAATAATAGCGATTAACATATATCTTTCTCTCTACTAAAAAAGCAGATTTCTCTGCCTTATACAATATAAAATAATTATAAATTCTTTAATCCCCTAGTCCGAGGCGTTCAAAGATATCATCCACTCGTTTGGTATAGTAAGTTGGGTTGAAGATCTCATCGATTTCCTCTTGAGTCAGGCGTGAGGTTACTTCTGGATCTGCTTCCAGAAGTGGTTTAAAGTCTACTTGGTTGTCCCAAGAGTAGGCTGTTTTTGGTTGAACAAGGTCATAAGCTTGCTCACGGGTCATCCCTTTTTCAATCAAGGTCAACATAGCCCGTTGGCTAAAGATAAGACCGAAAGTTGAGTTCATGTTGCGGATCATGTTTTCTGGGAAGACTGTCAAGTTCTTGACGATATTTCCAAAACGGTTGAGCATGTAGTCAATCAAGATGGTCGTATCTGGTGTGATGATGCGCTCAGCTGATGAGTGAGAGATGTCACGTTCGTGCCAGAGAGCCACGTTCTCATAGGCTGTAATCATGTGACCACGGATAACACGCGCAAGACCTGTCATGTTCTCAGAACCGATAGGGTTGCGTTTGTGAGGCATAGCAGATGAACCTTTTTGCCCTTTGGCAAAGAACTCTTCCACTTCGCGCTGCTCAGATTTTTGCAGACCACGAATCTCAGTCGCCATACGCTCGATAGAAGTCGCGATGCTGGCAAGAACCGCAAAGTACTCAGCGTGAAGGTCGCGAGGAAGGACCTGTGTAGAGATTTCTTGGGCACGGATACCCAATTTGTCGCAGACGTATTGCTCCACAAATGGTGGGATATTTGCAAAGTTACCAACCGCACCAGAAATCTTACCAGCTTCCACACCAGCAGCCGCATGCTCGAAACGCTCGATATTGCGCTTCATTTCGCTGTACCACGTCGCCAATTTAAGACCAAAAGTTGTCGGCTCAGCGTGCACACCGTGGGTACGACCCATCATGATGGTGAACTTGTGCTCCTTAGCCTTATCAGCGATGATGTTGGTGAAGTTTTCAAGGTCACGACGAATGATGTCGTTGGCCTGTTTATAGAGGTAGCCGTAGGCCGTATCCACCACGTCGGTAGAAGTCAAACCATAGTGGACCCACTTGCGCTCCTCACCAAGAGTCTCAGAAACCGCACGCGTAAAGGCAACTACGTCATGGCGAGTCTCTTGCTCAATCTCCAAAATACGGTCGATGTCAAAGTCCGCCTTCTCGCGAATCAAAGCCACATCTTCCTTAGGGATTTCCCCCAACTCAGCCCATGCCTCGTCAGCCAAGATTTCCACCTCAAGCCAAGCACGGTATTTATTTTCTTCACTCCAAATATTCGCCATCTCAGGGCGTGAATAACGTTCGATCATGATTATGATACCAAGGACGACCAGAAAGCGACTGAATTTTAGGAACCCAACGCAGGATGTTTACATCCAAGACGGGTTATCTAAATTCCAAGCTTTCCGTCCGGGTTCAAATTGGCGGAACCTGGAGTCCTTTCCTTTCTTTGTTTACAATTAGGAAGTCCGTAGCCCGTATTCAGTTTGATGTATATACTATATACGAGACACTATGTTACTTTCTTTTTTGTTTATTTTTTCTATTAAATATTAGAAGTTTAAGTTCAACTTTTATAGAATAGATCTTCTAAGTAAAATTTAATCATTTACAGAAAAGATACTTTAATTTAAGTTTAAATGCTCAATTTTGTCATACTTTTTATTTTAGTTCTTTAGCGAGCGATCAATAGAAATAAATTTTTGGTATTCCTGACTATTTAAAATATACTTAATTGATTTATCGCTAAAATATTTGTGTAGTTCAGTAATATATTTTAATTCAATCTTTTGTTTCATTTTCAAATACTTGCTAGTACTTTCAACTACCACTTTTAAATTCTTATACTTCATTAAAGAATCCAATTTTTGAATTTTATCTTCAACATACTTAATCCTCTCCGGAATATTATATTGACTATCTAGTATCAGATAAAATTCTAGATTCTCTTTTTCTTGTGGAAAAAACTTCACTTTCAAATTATGACTACGTAATTTCTCTATACCAATTTCTGTGTCGTTACTTTTATTTTTCAACTCTTCGACTATTATCTCTAATTCTGGAATTTGCTCTAATGAAATATTCTCAATAGAATAATAGTCTATAATCACTATATTCTGAAATTTATTTGGTCCTAATCTATAATCCCTGTCTATAATGCCAATTGTATTTTTTTCACCCTCTTCTTCAATTCTTTTTATAATATCAATACAACTTCCCCCATCTTGTACATCATAAGAGTATAACTCTTCAATTTGTTGATAAAAAAATTTATTATTTCCTTCGACTAAACAAATCGGCCTATAACTTATCTCAGCACTAATCTCATCGTATATCTCTAATACTTCTTCTAATTCTTCCTCTAACATTATCTTTCTATCTTTACCACCTTATTTTCTTCGCTATAAGCTTTAAAATCTTTATATATATATGGCGCATGAGTAGCTATTATAACTTTTTTATCACCAACAACATCAAATATATCTCCGATTATTCGCTTCTGGAACGACAAAGACAAAGAAACTTCCGGTTCATCTATTAAATAAATATCAGCATCAGTAAAAATTAGTTTTAAAAACAAAAATATTACATTGCGTTCACCAGATGAAAATTTTGAAATACGAAGTTCATTATCCGACTTATAAAAATGAAATTCCCCTTTTTTATCTAATACAATTTTTAAATCAAAATACCTTTTTATCACACTGTTAAAGTGCTCAACATTGGTATCCAACTTATTAATCTTATTAATAATTTCTAACTCCTGACCATTTTTGTCCCAGATAGAACTAAAAATATCTAATTGTAAATCATGAATCTGTTTTCTAATTTCTGTGAAAAAAAATTCAAAATCTATCTCATTTATTGAAATAAACATCGAAGACCAAGTAGCTAGTTCTCTCCTCAACCTTCTTTTCTTAGCTTTTAGATGTCGTGGATCGCTGTAGTACTCTAAATCATCAAAACTGTGAACATAATTATTGACAATTTGAGAAATAAATCTTTCATATTCTTTAAGCTCCAAACCTACTTTAGTAACAGTAATTAAGGATTCATCTTGTAATTCACTGACAGATATCTTACTCATATCTCGAATCCATCTTCTAATTAAATTTGGACGGAAATTATTAGGAAAATCACTTTTCTCAAAATATTCAAGCGCTAATCTGGTCTGTCGTATGTCAGAATTAGAAAAATTATCCAAAACAAATCCAGAGGAAAGAAACTCTGACTTTAATTCAACATACGATCTAAAGATATCACTATATTGTTTAAAATAATCAATAAAATTTTCATTTTCTTTATTTATTATTTTATCTTTGACCTGAAATATCTCATCATACCCAATATTATTGATTTTAAAATTTTTTATATTCAAATCTTTTAGTATATTCCTCAATTTTACATCAGAATTAACCTTAGACAACTCAATAATTGAATTAATAGTTTTTAATACTCGAGTTTTACCAGTTCCATTCTCACCAAATAATACAACGTTATCTCCTAATGGTAACTCAATAGTCGACAACGTATCTTCAAAATCTATAAGCAATTTTTGTGTCATAAGATCTCCTGTTAAAAATAAATTTTAAATCCATATCTAATTATTTTATTGAATATTCACTCAAATTCTTCTTTCCCAATCCATACAGATGGGTAATGTTCCAATGCATCAAGGTCTATATCTAGTGGCAAGTCATAAATCGCTAAAAAGTTTTCTGGATATTGAGCAACTAGTTCTTTATACTTTGCTTTGACTTTTTCGCGGTCACTACTAGCATACAAGACTTCAACAACAGCTACAGTCTTATCCTTCTCAACAAATGCATTTACAATTATTTTAATCATAGGTTTCTCCTAAAAATCAATTCCTTTCCCAAACTCCTCAACCTCATCCGGTACATCACTAAACAAAGTCACATGTCCCATCTTGCGGTTATGCTTCGCTTCTATTTTACCATACATGTGGAGATGGGCGCTTGGATTTTCTGTGACATATTTTTCAGCAGCCTCGACATGCTGACCGAGGACATTGAGCATAACAGATGGAGCATGTAGTTTGATAGCTGGCAATGGTGCTCCGAGAACGCCGAGAATATGAGTGTCAAATTGTGAAAAATCACAAGCTTCGATTGAGTAGTGCCCAGAGTTGTGTGGTCGTGGGGCGATTTCGTTTACTATGATGCCATCAGCTGTCGCAAACATTTCCACACAAAGGGTGCCAGACAAGTTCAGTTGTTCTGCGATTCGCACTGCCATGGTTTTGGCTTTATCAGCTAGACTTTCTGAAATGCGAGCAGGCACAATGGTCTTAGATAGGATATTATTACGGTGGATATTTTCCTGAACTGGAAAAACTGTCACATCCTTGCCATTTCCTGACACGATAACAGAAATTTCAAGGTCAAAGTTGACAAATTCTTCCAATACACAGTCTGCTGAGTCAGCTAACGCATTGGCTTCTTCCAAATCTTCTGCTGAACGAATGACCTTTTGCCCATGTCCATCATAACCACCTGTTGCCGTCTTGAGGACATAGTTTTTAGAGAGGTCAATATCTGCCAAGTCTTGGCTAGAAGTCACAACCTTGTAAGGAGCCACCGTTACTTGGGCCTTGTTTGAAAGGAAATCCTTTTCAAAGATGCGATTTTGGGAAATACGAAGGAGGTCCGTCCCTTGAGGGAGTTGTCCATCCTTGATGACAGCATCCAAACCGTCAGCATCGACATTTTCAAACTCATAGGTGAGGACATCGCAACGCTCTGCCAACTGACGGAGGGCATCCACATCATTATAAGGAGCCACGATAATTTCCGCTACGCGAGAGGCTGGGCAATCAGCCGCAGGATCCAGCGCGATAACCTTGTGGCCCATGTAGATAGCAGAAATGCCCATCATTTGACCCAGCTGGCCGCCACCGATAATTCCGATTGTTTTAGATGAGCTCATTTGACGACTCCTCTGCAATTTTTCCTTGTTCTTCTGCAAAATCTGCCAAAGCTGTCGCGATAGCCTGATCCTCTACTGACAGGAGACGGAGGGCAAAGAGGGCTGCGTTGGTCGCCCCTGCTTCACCGATAGCCATGGTTGCGACTGGTACTCCACCCGGCATCTGTACGATAGAGTAGAGCGAGTCCACGCCACTAAGGGCACGAGACTTGACGGGCACACCAATGACTGGAAGGGTTGTTTTGGCTGCTACCATGCCTGGTAAGTGAGCAGCGCCACCCGCACCTGCAATGATAACCTTGATGCCACGGCTACGTGCTTCTTCCGCATGTTTGAACATGAGATCAGGTGTACGGTGGGCAGAAACAACTTTCTTTTCGTAGGCTACACCGAAGTTATCGAGGACTTCTGCTGTTTTTTGCATGGTTGCCCAGTCGGATTTGGAGCCCATGATAATGGAAATAATTGGTTCAGTCATAATTTTCCTTTTCTTTCTTTTTTCAATCAACTTAAGTTGTGAGGGACGGCAGCAGCCACCAAAGGTGTCTCATGCCTAAATTGGAATCCCAAGGTCTTCCAATTTCCCTGAAACAACGGCGGTGATTGTTCTATATTAGCTTGCTAACGCTCGCAATGTTATGCGCCCATTAACGTATTATGTGAATTTTTTCTTTTTTGATACTGGTCTTAGGTGGTGGGGACGGAAGCAAACCTTCGGTTTCATTTCTGCAATTTGAGCCTAAGGTCTCAAAGCTTCCCCCGACCAGATTAGAACCCGTTCTGGTCTTTTCACCACGGCGACCGTTATCGTGTTTGGCGACTTCGTCGCATTATTCTTATATCTTTACTTAATTGCCTTGCTTCCGATATCTTTTCGGTAAAAGAGACCTTCTGTTTTTTGTTTGTCGAGTTGTCTGTAGATGGTGTCTTGAGCTTCTTTGACTGTGTCTGCGGTGGTGACGAGCATATAAACACGTCCACCGTTTGAAAGAAGGTCTTGCTCATTTTCAGCGAATTTAGCACCTGCATAGTAGGTGATGATGTCGCCTTCTGTCTTGGCTGACAACTTGACACCTTTTTCATAGTCTAGCGGATAACCGTTGGATGCGACAACCACACCCAGAGTCACGCCCTTATCCTTCCACGTGATGTTTGGCTCCTTACCATCAAGGATATCCGTGATATTTTGTGCAAAATCAGAGGTTAATCGAGGCAAGATGATTTGCGTTTCAGGATCTCCGAAGCGAGCGTTAAACTCGATAACCTTAGATCCATCAGCTGTCAAGATAAGCCCCGCATAAAGAACACCAAGATAGGGGCGCCCTTCCTGGATCATGCCCTCAAGGACTGGCTTGACAATAGTCTCAACCGCTGTGTCAACTACACTCTGTGGTAAGTGTGGAACTGGTGCATAGGCACCCATCCCACCCGTGTTAGGTCCCTTGTCGCCATCGTAGGCACGTTTATGGTCCTGAGCTGTTGGCATGATGTAGAACTTATCACCATTGACAAAAGCAAAGAGTGAGAACTCCTCTCCATCAAGGAATTCCTCAATAACCACACGCGCACCTGAGTCACCAAATTTATTGTCCAAGAGCATCTCATGAGCGGCTTCGACCGCTTGCTCGACTGTCTCAGCAACGACAACACCCTTCCCAAGGGCCAAACCATCCGCCTTGACCACGATAGGAGCCCCCTGCTTTTCGATATAGGCCTTGGCTTCCTCGAAATCTGAGAATGTGCCATAGGCCGCTGTCGGAACGCCGTATTTGACCATGATTTCCTTGGCAAAATCCTTAGACCACTCCAGCTCAGCTGCCAATCTTGTCGGACCAAAGGCTTTGAGACCAGCTGCATGGAAATCATCCACGATACCAGCCGCAAGGGCGTCATCTGGCCCTATAAAGGTCCAAGCAATATCGTTGGCTTTTGCAAAGTCAATCAATTTAGAATGTTCGGAAATAGAGATATTTACCAATTCCAAGTCATCCAAAGTCATCCCATCATTCCCAGGAGCTACAAATACTTTTTCAACGTCTTTTGACTCAAGCAACCTCTTAGCAATCGCATGCTCACGACCACCCGAACCGACAACAAGCAGTTTCATTTCTCAACCTCTTTTGCGAATTATTTACTAATATTATACCACAAACGTTCGTTTTAATCTCGTTTCGTTCTGCCTTTTAATCAAAAAAAGGAAAGAAACTGTTTTCTTCCCTTTTACCTTCTTAATGTCTAAAATGTCTCACTCCTGTGAAGACCATAGTCAAGCCATATTTGTCAGCAGCTTCGATAGATTCTTGGTCACGGACGGATCCACCCGGCTGGATGATGACCTTGATACCTGCTTTGGCGATTTCTTCCACGTTATCTGCAAATGGGAAGAAGGCATCGGAAGCAAGCACAGCGCCGTCAAGACGGTCTTTAGCTTGGTCGATGGCAATACGAACAGAAGCCACACGGTTGGTTTGACCTGGGCCAACGCCAAGTGTCATGTGGTCATTGGTCACGATAATTCCGTTTGATTTGACATACTTGATAGCCTTCCAAGCGAACTCAAGAGCTGTCGCTTCTGTCTCTGTTGGTTGGCGTTTGGTCACCACTTGCCAGTCAGCTGGACTTTCTTTGACAACGTCTTGGTTTTGCACCAGAAGTCCACCGACAACACCTGTATATTCTGCTTCCACTTCGCTAGCCTCTTGAGCATCAAATGGCAAGGCAAGGATACGCAAGTTTTTCTTTTTATTAGTCAAAATGGCTAGCGCCTCATCCGTATAGCTTGGTGCGATGATAATTTCAAGGAAAACGCCGTGCATCTTCTCAGCTGTCGCAGCATCCACCTCACGGTTAAGAACAACGATACCACCAAAGATAGACACTGGGTCAGACTCATAAGCGTAGTCCCAAGCAGTCTCGATGTCATCAGCCTGACCAATTCCACATGGGTTCATGTGTTTGAGAGCCACAACGGTTGGACGGTCTTTGAAGTCACGGATAATACGAATGGCAGCGTCAGCATCGCGGATATTGTTGAATGACAATTCTTTACCGTTGAGCTGTTTCGCTGAAGCAATCGAATAGTCTGTTGGCAAGGCTTTTTGGTAGAAGTCTGCGTCTTGTTGAGGGTTTTCACCGTAACGCATAGCTTGTTTAAGGTCATAAGTCAAGGTCAGTTTTTCTGGCTTACTTTCACCCACTTGAGCTGTGAAGTATTCTGCAATCAAGGCATCATAAGCCGCTGTGTGACGGAAAACCTTGGCTGCCAACCGTTGGCGAGTTTCGTAACTTGTTTCGCCGTTTGCTGCCAATTCGTTAAGCACCACATCATAGTCAGCAGGATCCACCACAACTGTTACGCTAGCGTGGTTCTTCGCTGCTGAACGAAGCATAGATGGACCACCAATATCGATATTCTCCACAGCATCAGCGTAAGTCACGTCTTGTTTGAGAATGGTTTCCTTAAATGGGTAAAGGTTGACCACTACAAGGTCAATGAGCTCGATTTGATTGTCTTTGGCCGCTTCCAAGTGGCTATCCAAGTCACGACGAGCGAGGAGCCCACCGTGGATATTTGGGTGTAGGGTCTTAACACGACCGTCCATCATTTCTGGGAAACCAGTCACATCGTCGATGGCAATGGTCTTCACCCCAGCATTGTCAAGGGCAACCTTGGTTCCACCTGTCGAGATAATCTCCCAACCAAGTTTTTTGAGTTCTTGGGCAAATTCAACAATGCCCGCTTTATCTGAGACGCTGATTAAGGCTTTTTTCGTCATTCTATTCCTCTTTCTTTAGGTCTAAGCGCATAGCGACTTCGTTATTTTCTTCTATAAATCCTGTTTCCTGAAAACCCAGACTAGTCAGCAGGTGCTTCATTTTTTCATTTCCAACCACATAATCTGCAACAATATGACTGCAAGCTCTATCCATCTGAGCCTTTTTGATCAGAACTTCCACGGCTTTTCGACCATAACCTCTTCCTTGGTACTGCTGGCCAATCATTATCCGCCAGATAAAGTATTCCGCTTCATCCTTATCTATTTCCAACAGGAGAAAACCAACTACAAGCTCATTCCAATAAATTGCCATTGGAAACACATCCCCATTCTCTCGATAGAGCCATGCGTCAGCTAAAGAGCGTACATTTGGAGCCACGAAACGTGCTCGTTCATCAGCTTCAGATATTTTCAAATCCAGCACTGCCTGAAAACTGCTCTCATCTACTAATTTCATCTCAATCATTTTTTCTCCTAGCAAGATTGCGCAATCAAAACTTGACTTACTTCTTACCTTCTCCCTACTCCCAAACTATCCAGCACCTCTGGATATAACTTGTACTCTGTCTCATGGATGCGAGCTTCAAAACTATCAATGGTATCATCAGCTAACCGTGGCACACGGACTTGTTTGATGATCTTACCAGTGTCCACACCAGAATCTACCCAGTGAATGGTCACGCCGCTCTCAGCAACTCCAGCAGTCCAAGCATCCTCAATCCCATGAGCTCCTGGAAATTCTGGCAAGTAGGCTGGATGAATGTTGATAATCCTGCCTTCATAAGCTACCAGTAAAGTAGGCCCAACAATTTTCATGTAGCCTGCTAGGCAAACCAAGTCAATCTGGTGCTCTTCCAAGAGTTCCACAATGGCTGTTTCGTAGTCTGCCTTGCTTTCAAACTCCTTGAGTTCAAAAGCATAGGACAGAACGCCGAGCTTGTCTGCACGTTCGAGCACATAGGCGTCACGATGGTCTGAAAAGACAAACTCTACTGGAAATTGTTCGGCTATCACCTGAAAATTTGAGCCATTACCAGAGGCAAAAACCGCTATTTTTTTCATTTGATGATGACACTTTCGTTTTCTTTCTTGACGATGCGACCAATTTCATAGACTGGTTCATCCAACAATTCCTTGACACGACTTACATTTTCAGGGCTAACTGCTAGCATAAGTCCCACACCCATATTGAAGATTTCAAACATTTCTTCATGTTTGATCTGACCGTATTTTTCAAGGGTTTTGAAAATTGGAAGCACGGGAACCTTGTCTTCTTCAATCTCTGCAGCCAAGTCTTCTGCAAACATACGAGGGACATTTTCGATAAAGCCACCACCAGTGATGTGAGCAATGCCGTTGACCAACTCTTCCTTGATGAGTGGCAAAACAGCCTTGACATAGATACGAGTCGGCTCAAGAAGAACTTCCTTGAGTTGCTTGCCTTCCAATTCTGGCAAGACTTCCTCACCTGTGTAATCCGCAAAGACACGACGGACGAGAGAGTAACCATTGGAATGAATCCCACTTGAAGCAAGTCCAAGAAGAACATCTCCCTCTGCCACTTTTGAACCGTCAATGATTTGAGATTTTTCAGCCACACCAACCGCAAAACCAGCCAAGTCATAGTCGTCTTCGCCATACATATCAGGCATTTCAGCCGTTTCTCCACCGATGAGGGCAGCGCCTGCCTGCACACAACCTTCTGCCACACCAGCAACGACTTGCTCTAGCTTAGCTGGTTCATTCTTGCCTGTCGCCACATAGTCGAGGAAATAGAGGGGTTCCGCACCCGCAGCGATGATATCATTGACACACATGGCCACACAGTCCTGACCAATGGTATCGTGCTTGTCGTACTTGATAGCCAACATGAGCTTAGTTCCGACACCATCAGTCCCTGAAATCAAGACGGGTTCTTTAACCCCAGTCTTTGAAAGGTCAAACATACCACCAAAGCCACCAAGAGCTCCCATGACACCTGCACGCTCCGTACGAGCCACGTGCTTTTTAATCCGTTCAACAACTTCATAACCCGCTTCAACATCCACACCAGATTGAGCGTACGCATTTTTATTTGCCATTTCTTTATTCCTTTTCTTTTATGGAGAATCTGTCATCTATTTGTAAAAACTGGTCTTTTCTTCCAAACTTCTACGATAGTCTTCTTCATAGTCGTAGAGAGGTGTTGGGTAGTCACCGTCAAAGTAAGCGACACAGAGACCGCCATTTGGCGCATCTGTTTCAATCCCAATCGACTCAATCAACCCCTCAACAGAAAGATAAGTCAGACTGTCTGCTCCAATGATTTGGCGAGTTTCTTCAACCGTATGATTGGCCGCAATCAGCTCCTGACGCGTCTGGATATCAATCCCGTAGAAACATGGATAAGCTAGCGCTGGACTACCAATGGCAACGTGAACTTCAGTCGCACCCGCTTCTTTCAAGAGCTGAACGATACGACGAGAGGTCGTTCCACGTACAATAGAATCATCCACCATAACCACACGCTTGCCTTTGACAACACCTGAAACAGCAGAGAGTTTCATACGTACCCCTTGCTCCCGCAATTCTTGAGTCGGTTGGATAAAGGTACGTTGGGTATATTGGTTCTTGATGAGTCCCATTTCGTTTGGCAAACCAGATTCTTCCGCAAATCCCATAGCTGCACTGAGGGAAGAATTGGGCACACCGACTACAATATCCGCCTCATGCTTGAATTCTCGCGCCAATTGGGCACCCATACGTTTACGTGCCGTATGAACATTGACACCATGAATGTTAGAATCAGGGCGGGCAAAATAGATGTACTCCATAGAACAGATTGCTAACTGGGTATCATCTGTATAGCTATCATACTGGATTCCCTTGTCATCAATAATCACAATCTCACCTGGTTTCAAATCACGAATCCATTCGGCACCAATGACCTCAAAAGCACAAGTTTCAGAAGAAACAACCACCGCTCCGTTAGCCATTTTCCCGATAGAAAGAGGACGGAAACCATTTGGGTCAAGAGCCGCAATCAACTTGTCCTCAAACAACAGGATATAGGCGAAACCACCTTTAACTAGGCTGAGTGCTTCCTTGATTTTGCCCATCAAGTTCGGATTATGGCTACGACGAATGAGGTGAGCCAAGATTTCCGAGTCCGAAGTCGCGCTGAAAATCGCTCCTCTTTGTTCCAATTCTTTCTTGAGAGAGGCCGCATTGGTCAGATTTCCATTATGAGCCAAGCCAAACTGCATATCGTGAAAACGGAAGAGGAAAGGCTGAATATTATCTACAGAAGCTTCGCCAGCAGTCGCATAACGAACGTGACCAATCGCACCAGTTCCTGTCAATTTATCCAAATTAGCAGGATTTCTGAAGACTTCTGATAAAAGCCCCATATCGCGATGGCGCTTTAACTGTCCCTGATTATTGGAGAGGATTCCTGCCCCCTCCTGACCACGGTGCTGAAGACTGTGGAGCCCAAAATAGGTCAATTTAGCAGCATCTGGATGTCCCCAGATACCGAAAACACCGCATTCTTCATTAAGAGATTTTACTTCGTATGTCATTTTTTATACCTAATTTTCATTTGTGTATCATTCCTTTAGTAGCAGGGACGCTCTCAAATACTCCCTAACGAGCTACTGTGGAATGATACGGTAGGAGCTTACTTCACTCGCAAAACAAACCTTTTGAAATCATCAAGAGCTAAATCTACATGACTTTTACATTACTGATACTATCTATTAGAAAATCTGCAAGTCTTATTTCCCAGTGAAATATTTAACCGCTGACGCGAACAGATGCTGGTCTTTATTGCCTGGGATATTTTGGAAAAGACCGTCTTCATAACGTTCTGAGTGTCCCATTTTACCAATGATTTGGCCGTTCTTGCTGGTAATTCCTTCAATGGCATGGATAGAACCATTCGGATTGTACTTAGAATCCATACTTGGTTTGCCTTCGAAATCAACGTATTGGCTGAAGATTTGACCATTGGCACGAAGCTCTGCAAATTCTTCAGCCGTCACAACAAACTTCCCTTCACCATGCGATACTGGGATAGCATGAATATTACCCACTTGCACCCCAGTCAACCACGGCGAGTTGGTATTGGCAATCCGAGTTTCCACCATCTTGGCCACGTGTTGGTTGGCATCATTGTAGAAGAGGGTTGGGCTCGTACTGCTGGCATCTTCAAAGTTTCCGTATGGAAGAAGACCTGATTTTACGAGAGCCTGGAATCCATTACAGATACCGATAATCAAGCCACCACGGGCGATAAAGCTATCAATAGCTACACGCACTTTTTCATTGAGCAGGATATTGACAATAAATTTAGCCGATCCATCTGGCTCATCTGCAGCTGAGAAACCACCTGCAAAGAAGAGGATGTTAGCCTTGCCGATGTTGTCAACCATGGTTTCAACTGACTTGACAATGGCTTCTTCATTCAAGGTCACAAATGGCACCAAGTTGACCTCTGCACCTTCTTTTTCAAAAGCTTTTGCTGAGTCATATTCTGAGTTGGTTCCTGGGAAGACTGGGATGTAAACCACAGGTTTTTCAACCTTTTCTTTGGCTTTAATCACAACATCTAATGCCACAGCTGGTACTTCAGCCAGTTCTTTCGCTTGGGTAAATTCTGTTGGGTAAACTTCTTCCAATGTTCCTTGGAAGGCACTGTCAAGTTTCTGTCCATCTAGCTTCACACCGTTGACAAGGAGTGTAAAGTCTGCACTTGTTTGACCGATTTTCTCTACTCCAGCAATTTCTTCAGGAGATGTGAAGACAAATCCGCCTAATTGAGCTGTCAAAGCAGTTTCAAGTTCAGGCAAGGTCACCTCTGCACCGATATGATTTCCAAAAGTAGCAAGAGCCAAACTTTCAACCACACCACCATATTTAACAGCTGCAGCTGCCGTCACTTTGTAAGCCTTTTGAAGGGCTTCAAATTGCGCAAAATTAGACTTAATCAAGGCAAAATCAATCTCTGCTGAGAGTGCTTGGCCTGGAATGTAGTAGATATTTTCCCCAACAGCTTTAAATTCTGGAGAAAGCACATTACGGCTATCCGCTGTCGTCACCCCAAAGGCTACCAAGGTTGGTGGCACTGTCAATTCTTCAAAAGTACCAGACATAGAGTCCTTTCCACCGATAGATGGCAACCCAAGCTGAATCTGAGCTTCGATAGAGCCTAGGAGAGCTGCTACTGGTTGACCAAAACGCTCAGCTTGTTTATCCATGCGCTCGAAATACTCTTGGTAAGAGAAACGAGCCTTAGACCAGTTTGCGCCAGCAGCCACCAAACGAGCAGTTGCTTCGATAACCGCATAAGCAGCACCGTGGTATGGAGACCATTCAGCTACATATGGGTTGAAACCTTGAGCAATGACTGAAGCAGTATGAGTCACACCGTGTTGAACTGGCAATTTCTGTACAGATGCCTCAGTTGGTGTGAGTTGGTAACGACCACCAAGTGGGTGATTAACCGTTGAGCGTCCAACAGAGCAGTCAAAGATAGTCTGTAATCCTTTTTGACTCGCATGGTTGAGGTCAGATAGAACCGCAAGGGTATCAACTTCAAGTGTGTTAGCGCTTGTTTTGCGTTCTTCTGGGAGTTTGACATCCTTATCCACAACCTTAGCATCGACGACCACGCGCACACCATTGGTATCAAGGAAACGACGCTCCAAGTCCACGATTGTTTCACCATTCCAGTGCATGACTAGATTTGGTTTTTCCGTCACTGTCGCAACCACAACAGCATCAATATTTTCTTTGTTACATTCTACAACGAAGGCATCTACGTCTTCTGGACGAACCACTACCGCCATCCGTTCTTGTGATTCAGATATAGCAATTTCGGTACCATTCAAACCTTGGTATTTAAGAGGTACTTTGTTGAGGTCGATTTCAAGACCATCTGCCAATTCACCGATGGCTACACAGACACCACCAGCACCAAAGTCATTAGACTTCTTGATAAGACGAGTGACATCGCCATTACGGAACAGACGTTGAATCTTACGTTCTTCGATGGCATTTCCTTTTTGAACCTCAGCACCAGCAGTCTCTACAGACTCAACTGTTTGAACCTTAGAAGAGCCTGTCGCACCACCGACACCGTCACGACCTGTTTTGCCGCCGAGCAAGATAATGACATCACCCGCTTCTGGTTTTTCACGAACTACATTTTCCTTAGGAGCCGCACCGACAACGGCACCTAGCTCCATGCGTTTGGCTACAAAACCTGGGTGGAAGTACTCACGAACGTAAGTCGTCGCAAGTCCAATCTGGTTACCATATGAAGAATAACCATGAGCCGCTGTTTTAGAAATAACCTGTTGTGGTAATTTACCAGCACGCGTTTCCGAAATCGATGCTGTAATATCACCAGCACCCGAGATACGCATTGCCTGATAAACGTAGGAACGACCTGATAATGGATCGCGAATAGCTCCACCAATACAAGTAGCAGCCCCACCAAATGGTTCGATTTCTGTTGGGTGGTTGTGGGTTTCGTTCTTGAACATGAGGAGCCATGGTTCTTTCACACCATTAACGTCCACTTCGATTTCTACTGAGCAGGCGTTTATTTCATCAGACACTTCCATATCGTCTAAACGTCCATTAGCACGCTCATATCGACCGAAAATAGTAGCCATATCCATCAAGGTTTGTGGTTTTTCCGTACGTCCCAACTCATCACGCATGGCAATATACTTGTCATAGGTCGCCTGCAATTGCTTTTGGAATTTAGAAGCTGAAAAGTCGATGTGCTTCAACTCAGTCTCAAAAGTCGTGTGACGACAATGGTCAGACCAGTAAGTATCCAAAACTTTGAGTTCCGTCTCAGTTGGCACGCGCCCTATTGACTTGAAGTAGTCTTGAATAAAGAGCAAATCATCCACTTCCATTGCCATGCCTTGCTCGGCTTTATAGTGGGCAAAGTCTTCTGCTGTATAGCTTTCAAAGAGAGTCAATTTAGGAATGGTCTTGTCTGACTCTGAAAATTCCTGCTTGGCGATCCCTGTCGTGATATCCTTGAAACGAGAATCAACTGGATTGAGCAGATAGTTCTTGACCGCTTCCAACTCAGTCTCATCAATATCTTTATTGACCAAGTAAAGTTGGGCTGTATTAACTGTTACATCACTCGAGCTACCTAGCAAGAGCAAAGCTTCTTGTGAAGATGCTGCACGCTGGTCAAACTGCCCTGGCAGGCTTTCAATAGCAAAGAAAGCATAGTTAGCCAGATCCGCCTGCACAGTCGCTTCGTCCAAGACATGGTCTGTCACCTGCTCAGAGAAGATGTGTTTCTCTGCAGGCGCAAACAAGTCCTCTGCCAAATCAAATACATCATACACTTGCACGATGCGAATACTTTTCAAACTTGACAGTCCCAAGTTGTGCTGGAGCTCTCTTACCAAACTCTCTGACTTGACCTGAAAATCAGCCTTTTTTTCAACAAAAATACGTTTATCCATCAATCCTTATTCCTTTATTTCAGCTCTTGCAATGTTCCCAAACAGCCTTGAGGTTGTTATTTCAATTCCTGCAACTTTTCCCAAACAATCTCGTAAACGTCTGTTAATTCACCTAGTCCCCTACGGAAAACATCCTTATCCATGTGGTTACCATCCGCATCCCACAAACGGCAGTTATCTGGTGAAAATTCGTCTGCCAAGATAATCTTGCCATCCTTATCAAAACCGAACTCTAACTTAAAGTCAATCAACTTAAGCCCAATCTCAGCAAACCAGGCTTTCAAGAGTTCATTGATTCGACGAGTTTCTTCTTTCAAGTAGGAAATCTGCTGATCATCCGCAATCTGTAGGAATTTCACATGCTCGTCATTGATAAATGGATCATCCAAATCATCATTTTTATAGTAAAATTCGACAATCGGAGTCTCAAATGCGATACCTTCATCTACGCCAAAACGTTTTGAAAAGGAACCAGCAGTATAGTTTCGGAGCACGACTTCCAAAGGAATAATCTTAACCTTTTTATTGAGTTGTTCCGTGTCTGAAAGCTTCTCCACAAAGTGAGTCGCCACACCAGCCGCATTTAATTTCTCAAAAATAAAAGATGAAATCTGATTATTCAACACTCCCTTGCCCGCAATCTGCTCCTTCTTAACACCATTGAAAGCAGTCGCCTGGTCCTTGTAAGTTGAAATAATAAGATTTTCATCCTCAGTTGTATAGATATCTTTAGCTTTTCCCGAATAGATTAATTGTTTTGACATTTTAAAGTTCGCCTTTCGTATTACTTGAGCACATTCTACCATAAAAAACCAAAAAATACAAGGATTTAAACGAATAAATAGCAGATGAACTTCAAAAATTGTAAAGAAAAAACTGCAAGAAGAATCTTTCTCACAGTTTAAAAATCATTTAACTCTAAAAATACGAACATTACTCTTTGTTCAAAAATTGATCCAAATAATAACGAAGATAACTTTTCTTGCCCGTAATCATTTGCAGGCGACCTTCCACCCCATACCGAAGTTTTTCAGCCTGCTCCGAAGTTAGATTAGTCTCCGCCTCAATTTTAAAGAAATTCCCTTTCTCAGTCTTAGTAGCTGTCGCATCTATGCTGGTAATAGTAGAATCTAGGAAAAGTTGATTCTTGGAATCATGAGTCGTCGTATAGCGAACAGAATCACCGACCTTGATTCTTGCTATATCTTTTGAACTTAGATAAGCTGTAAGTTTGGCTTTCCCTTCTTTTTCCAAGGATGGATAGAGTTGGGCTAGTAGGGTACCTTCTGCTACCATGGTAGAATCACTGGTCTCAGGATTAAGATGAAGCACCCCATCCTCACTCGCCGTAATTTTCCCCTTGTCTAGAAGATTTCCCTGAACCTTCTTGCCTGATGCCACCTCCAAGATTTTCTGGTCTAAAAGAGTCAATTCCTGACCAACCTTAGCCAAGTGTTGGGACTTAAGGGACTCCAATTGACTGCTTAAGCCTGACGCATAGGATTGCTGGGTACCTGAACCTGCATACTGGATACGGTAAGTAGCAAGACTGGATTCTAACTGAGAAAGCTGCGCTTCAACTTGCGCAACTGCTTGTGCCTTAGCTTGCGGATTTTCCTCGCCCTGAGACTTGTAGGACTGGTAGAGAGAGTAGGCTAGATTCTGATTGGCCAAGGAAGCGCCTGTTTCAATAGCTGACTTAGCTGTCTGGTAATCGCGAATTTTAGCCTCTGTTTGGCTGATGAGGTTGCCGATTTCGGCTTGGGTTTGGCTAGCTGCTGCATTCTGAGATGCGATGGTCTCATTTTGTTGCGAT
Source organism: Streptococcus mitis (assembly GCA_032481955.1). GTDB lineage: Bacteria > Bacillota > Bacilli > Lactobacillales > Streptococcaceae > Streptococcus > Streptococcus mitis_DQ. The sequence goes on from JAWERV010000013.1 coordinate 26,591, forward strand.
GTACTAGCCCTAAGACTAGCCGCTTGGCTGAGGTAGTCGCGAAAGGTGGCTTGGTAGCCAAATTTATCCTCCTCTGGAAAGTGGTTCTCCCCTTCTTGCAGGCTCTTTTGCAAATACTCCAATTGCTTTTTTTGATCCTTGAGCATGTCCAACTGACTAGCATAAGCCTCTGCTTGAACACCCTCTGCCCCTTCCTGATATTGAACCAACAGTTCTCCCTTCTTAACCAGCTTATTTTCTTCCAAATGATTGACAAGAATACGATTGTTGCTAGTAGACTGGATACTTGCAAGAATACGACTAGGTTCGACAGTCGCTCTAGTGGACAAACTCATCTCCTTCTCTGCAACAGTTGCAAATCCAAGCAAAAACACGAGCAGAAGAGACATGGGTACAATCACCCGACTGGAAAAATTATGGTAACGACGATTATAAAACTCCGCACTTTCTAAAAATTCTGGTTTCATCCTCTCCTCTTTCTAGCTATTCACCAAATGGGCGTAAAAGCCACCCTGTGCAAGCAAATCAGCATGCTTTCCTTCTTCGACAATCTTGCCCTGATCCAAGACAACAACCTTCTCTGTCCGCTCAGCAATGGTCAAGCGGTGAGCAATGAAAATCAAGGTCTTGTCTAAAGCCATAAGATTATCGACAATTCGCTTCTCTGTCAGAATATCCAAACTGCTGGTCGCCTCATCCAAAATCAAGACCGGCGCATCTGTCAAGAGAGCACGCGCCAGAGCGATTCTCTGACGCTGACCACCTGAAATCCCTGCCCCATCCGAAGTCAATTCTGTTTGGTAATTCAGTGGCATGCGCTCAATATCCTCCCGAATCTCTGCTAATTCAACCGCCCGTAAGATATCCTCCTGAGTCGTCCCCTCCTTGGCTCCAAGGAGAAGATTCTCCAAAATCGTTCCGTTAAATACATAGGGCTGTTGAGGCAAATAGTTGATATACTGACGCAGAGCCTTTTTATCAATCTGATTAAGATTGACACCACCCAGACTAATCTCTCCCTGACTTGGGTCGTAAAAATTAACCATCATCTTGGCCAAGGTCGTCTTACCTGACCCTGAAATCCCCACAAAAGCCACCTTAGAGCCTTGAGGAATAGTCAAATTGATATCCGACAAGACATCTCGACCATAGCCATACTTGTAGGAAACCTGCTTGAAGTCCATATCTCCCTTCATCAAGCTCAAGTCCTCGACCGTTTTCTTCTCCTCAAACTCAGAAGCTACCAGATAAACCTCATTCAGACGGTTATTGGCAACCTGCGCTGTCTGAAGCTTGGTTTGTAGATTGATGATATTTTCCAAAGGATTGGTAAAGTAAACAAGCAAGGTATTATAGGTAATCAACTGCCCCAAACTCATCTTGCCATCCATGACCAGAACAGCCCCCATCCAGAGAATGCCGACATTGAGCAAGAGATGGGCAACTTTTTTCAGAGCCTTTTGCTGACTCTCTGCCCGACTATAGGTAAAGGATTTCTTCAGATAATCTACAAATTCCTTGTCAATTTTTTGGTAACGCTGACTTTCACTGGTCAAGGACTTGATAGTCTCAATACCGTTGATGTCCTCGATGATAGAAGAAGACAGAACCGCATTGGCTTCCATGGTATCCCGATTCATCTTTTCAAACGGCTTCATAAAGGCAAAGATAATCACTGTATAGATAGGAAGTGCCAATAAGGTCATGAAAAAGAGATTGGTATTTTGTGAAAATAAAACAAGGGAAATAATGACAACCGTTGACACATCTAGGAAAATCGAAAGAATGGTTGAAGCCAGTGCATCGATGATACTGTTAGCATCTGTAAAACGAGACACGATTTCCCCTGTTCTGCGTGTCGCAAAAAAGGACATAGGCAGGTGAAAAACATGCTTGATATAGGACAAAATCACATCAATCGACAAGCGTTGCCCCAAAACAAGCAAGAGATACTCCTGAGCGTAAGACAAGATCTGCTGGAGGATATAGACAATCACCAGCCCAATAGAAATAATCCCCAGTGTCGAACGCATCTGATCTGGCACATAGGTATCAATGATAGACTGCAGATAATAAGAACCCACAATGTTAATCAAGGTTACCAAGAGTGTTGCCAAAACGATATTGGCAATCAAACCACGCTGCTTCACTAATATAGGGATAAAAGAGAGCAGGCCATTCTTTTGATCCTTGTGAGGCTTATAGTCTGGACTCGGTGCCATAAAAAGAGTCACTCCTGTCCATTCTGCCGCAAAACGCTCACGTGGCAGTTTAGTCAACTTCACCCCAGGATCTGGATCAGCAATATGAATGCTATCCTTATCCTGCCCAGTCACCACATAGTAGTGGAGCAATTTCCCTTCCTTAAGCACATGAGCAACAAAAGGAAAAGTCAAATCTGGCAAATCAAAAAGTGTCATATCCGCCTTAATTGCTCGCGTCTCAAAACCAATCTCCTCTGCCACCTTGACCAAGCCCAAAGCCGTCGTCCCATCCATAGTCGTCTTGGCCAATTCTCGCAAGTGAGCCAAAGAATAATAACTACCATAGTAGCCAAAAACCATGGCTAATGAAGCTACACCACAGTCCATCTGATCCACCTGCGGGCGATAGTGACGTTTCCCAAATTTCATATTCATCTCCTTTTTCCTAAACTCATCTGATAATAACTATCTTACCCCAATCCCCAAACAAAAACTGGACTTCCTCCCCAAATGCGCCTATCCCCCTCCCAACTGTACTTTTTGGATAAAAAAATAGGCAGAACAAACGTCCTACCCAAAATATATATTTATTTCTTTTTCTTCCTAATTCTTTTGTCAATCATATATACAACGATAATCGAAAACAGCGGTGGTACAATATAACTCTTTTCACTCATTGTCAGCTGAAACCCCAGGGTTGCTAGTATCTTAAAGATGAAAATATTCATCAAAAATAGAAAAACAAATACTAAAAAATATCCTACAACCTTCTTCATTCCTTTTCTTCAACTTTCCTAATTTCTATAACTATTTTATCAAAAATATATGTAAAACTCCAAATAAATACCTCAACTGCACTTTCTTGGCAAAAAATAGGCAGAACAAGCGCCCTACCTACTAAAAATATGATATGAAAGGAAAGTGATGTTTTACTGACACCCTAGGCAAGCTTGGAACAAATAAATCATTGATAGTAACATTTGTGACATCCTATTCATTACTTCAATTTCTAATGTCCCTGCTATTTCTAAGCCACTTCTGGTATAATCTATTCACAGTCAGAATAGATAACACCGTTCTAAATTACGATTCATAGTTACTCCTTTTTGTGATTCGTTACTATAAGACACCTATTCCCTATAGAGCGTCTACTACCTCAAATTTATCTATTCTTTTTTTCTTTACTTCTGTATAAAAGAATGAATACCATCACAAATAATGCAATCGTTGGTATATTGAAACTATCAAACCAAGTAGGTAAAGATACTTTATTCATATCAGCTACTAATCTGATGATGATATAAGACATTGAACTAAGTAATACCATAATTTCAGGCCAAACTTTCAGTATTGATTTAACAAATTTCATATTAAACTCCAATGTGATGCATTCTGAGATTATACTCTAGTCATTTTAGCACAGACTAACAAGTCATTCTTAACTGTTTACTCTACTCGTTTTTTATTGACCTTATATCCTAGATAAAAGAGCCCAAATAAAACGGGGTAAATTTCTGGATAAAATAGGGTATTGATTGGATTTCTCAAAATCAAATACGTTGCGATGTAGATAATGAGTGATACGGTAAAATAACCCTCAGCAAAACCTAATAAAAATGTTTTCATAGAAGACTCCTATTTGCCTGATAAGAAATGGCGGAAAGCTCTGCCATTCACATGCACAAAATCCTTTTGATTCATGTTCGTCATTACTCCTTTGTATTATGTTTTATTGCTATGTAAATGATTAAAATGAGTATTGGATAAGTAAATACTTCTGAAATATCCATAAAATTTACACTATACTGTCCAGATAATATTTTATAGTCAATTAAAATTTGAACGATAGTAAAAATAATACGTAGCGATAACAATACCCCTAATAATATCACTTCTTTTTTTAAAAACATAGAAATGCCTCTCTGACTACAATCAGATTATTGTCTATTCGCATAATACCCTAAAGCTGCTCCACCTACAGGAAGTAATGATCCTTTGATAACAATTAATAAACCTGCTCCAACTTATTCACTTTGCTCTACGATTTCAAATTGATTCAAATTTTGCATGTTATATCCCTCTTTAAATAATACTAGCTAAGCCAATAGTGAGTCCCACTAATAAACCTACCATCCCTGAAGCTGATATAATAATAGCCGCAAATTCGTTTGAAAAATTCATTGATTTCTCCACAGTGTTTTATCTTATCTGAAGTAACCCCATGCAGCTAGCCCTACAGCGGATAAACCACCGACAACATACCCTGCAACCTTGATTCCTACTGGAACTGCTACTACCGCTGCAGGAAGTACTCCTCCATCAACTGTTGCTAGTTCTTTTTCTGTCATTGCTGTAAACTGATGATCATTTACTAAAATATTCATTTTAAGTTCTCCTTGTTCTTATTTACTTTTAATTTAAATATTTCTTTTTTATTAATATAGTATGTCAATGCTACTAACAAAATACAGCTCTCCAACGATACCTTTTCTAAATTAAGTAGAGAATAAATTAATAATATGCTGTAAGCTGTTAAAGCAAATCCTACATATATTTTTTTTAACATTCTATTCATAAAACTTACCCAAAGTTTTATTTTAGATTTTTTCCAACTTGATAAAGACCTGCTCCTAGTATAATAGCCCCTCCTGTTACAGAAAAACCTTTAAACGCAGCTACTCCAAACGCAACTACTAGTGGTGCAATTCCCCCATCTACATTCATCAACTCTTCTTCTGTAAGAGCTACAAAGTTCTGTTCCATTTTGTCAAAATTTGTCATCTTTTTTCTCCTTTATTTCTATTTTTTAGTTTACGATTTCTGGCTCTTAAACCATTTTAAAAACCAGAATAGATAAATTACTGAATTCCTTTTCGTCTCACTTATCTATTTGAGAAGTGATTTAAAATGAACAGGTAAATTTCATTTATTTCAAATACCATTTGATAAACCATGGCAATAAGATTGGTAAATACATCGCGTAGTCTCCTTCCTTTTCGTCTCACTTATTTATTCGAAAAATAATTCGAAAATGAACAACTAAATTAAATTTATTTGAAAAATAATTTAGCAAACCACGGATAAAAAATTGGTAGATACATGAATTAGACTCCTTCCTTTTTCGTCTCACTTATTTATTCGAAAAAAATTTCGAAAATGTACAACTAAATTAAATTTATTTGAAAAATAATTTAGTAAACCATGGATAGAAAATTGGTAGATACATGAAGCAAACTCCTTTCCTTTTCCTCTTACTTATCTATTCGAAAAACAATTCGAAAATAAACAACTAAATCAAATTTATTTGAAAAATAATTTAGTAAACCATGGGTAGAACATTGATATAAACATGAACTAGGCTCCTTCCTTTTCCTCTTACTTATCTATTCGAAAAACAATTCGAAAACGTACAACCAAATTAAATTTTATTTAAAAAATAATTTAATGTACCATGAATAGAAAATTGGTAGATACATGAAGTAAACTCCTTTCTGTTTCCTCTTACTTATCTATTCGAAAAAAATTTCGAAAATGTACAACTAAATTAAATTAAATTTATTTGAAAAATAATTTAGTAAACCATGGGTAGAACATTGATATAAACATGAACTAGGCTCCTTTCGTTTCCCTCTTACTTATCTATTCGAAAAAGAATTCGAAAATAAACAACTAAATCAAATTTTATTTAAAAAATAATTTAATGTACCATGAATAGAAAATTGGTAGATACATGAAGCAGACTCCTTTCTTTTTCCTCTTACTTATCTATTCGAAAAAGAATTCGAAAATAAACAACTAAATCAAATTTTATTTAAAAAATAATTTAGTAAACCATGGGTAGAACATTGATATAAACATGAATCAGACTCCTCTCTTTTTCCTCTTACCTATTTATTCGAAAAAGAATTCGAAAACGTACAACCAAATTAAATTTTATTTAAAAAATAATTTAATGAACCATGGATAAAAACCGGTCACATACATAAATATTCCTCCTTTTCTTCCTTATCTATCTATTCGTAATTCCCACTAAAAGTTCTAAATTTTTTATTTTTCCTGACAATAAAAAAGCAACACGACTTGCATGTTGCTTCTTACTATTCTTTACTTTTGACGACTTCTACCACATCTCCTACACTTTGCAGTTGGTCAATTTCCTCATCACTGATTTCGATATTAAATTCATCTTCCAGTGTCAAGATAAACTCCATCAAGTCAACTGAGTCAGCATCCAAATCGTCTTTCAGACTCAAGGATTCTGTCACGACAAAGTCTTCTCCCTGTCGCTCTTGGATAATGGTCACAATACGGTCAAAAATTTCTTTTTCTGTCATCTCTTTTATTCTCCTGAAAATTCACGCGCAGTCTGGGCAACTACGTCTGTTTCTAGCATGGTACGAATCTGGCGGATTGTACTATACACAGCCTTGGCATCGCTTGAACCATGAGTCTTGACAACCGGTGCCTTGACACCAAACAAGACTGCTCCACCAACATCTGAGTAGTTGAGCTGTTTTTTCAAACCTCTGAGGCTGTCCTTGAGAAGGAGGGCGCCTAGTTTCGCTCGAAGTCCACCACCTGTAATAGCGGTCTTGAGCAAGCCCATGATTCCCATAGCTGTCCCTTCGATGGATTTGAGCACAGCGTTTCCCGTGAAACCATCTGCCACGACAACATCCGCAACGCCATTCATCAAATCACGCGCTTCCACGTTTCCGATAAAGTTCAAACTTTCATCAGCCGCCAGCAATTCATAGGTTTCCTTACGAAGCGGGTCGCCCTTACTACTCTCTGTTCCGTTGTTAAGCAAGCCAACGCGTGGTTGCGCAATTCCACGGACATTTTTAGCATAGAAGGAACCTAGGACAGCGTATTGATGGAGGTGCTGGGCTGTATTTTCCGCATTGGCACCGAGGTCAAGCATATCAAAACCTTTCCCATCAATAGTCGGCAAGGTTGACATAAGTCCAGGTCGATCTATATTCTTGATACGACCCACGATGAAAAATCCTGCTGCCAACAAAGCACCTGTATTCCCAGCTGAGAGAACAGCGTCTGCTTCGCCTTCTTTGACAGCCTTGGCCGCCAATACCATACTGGCATTTTTCTTTTTCCGAATAGCTCTTGTAGGTTCATCGTCTGAATCAATCTTCTCATCCGTATGGATAATGCTGACGCGTTCTGTCGCTGTCAGATATTGCTTGATTTTAGCTTCATCTCCGTAGAGTTGAACCTCGATATCTGAAAAGTCAGCTAGGGCTTGATTGATACCCTCAACGATGGCCTGAGGTGCATAATCTCCCCCCATGGCATCTACTGCGATTTTTTTCATTTCTTTTCCTCTTTTAGTAATTGTCCCCAGTCTGCTAGGGAATCAATAAATTTCTTTGATTTTAGGTGAATCCCAACGTACTCTTCGTAGAGTTGATCCATAAATTGGCGTAGCTCTTGCTTGATTTCAGGCTTGAGCGAAATGGTCTCCAAAGTCTCAAAATCAATGGCTTGAAATTGATTGAGCAGATAAGGGATATTGGGATTTAGATGGCAACGTCTCTCATCTTCATGATAATGCTCTGGACAGAGGCAGGCTCCATATTTGAAAGAAAAGTCAAAAGCCTGACCAACCCGATGGCAAAAAACACACTCATTAAAATTGAGGCTAATTCCAAATCGAGTCAAGATTTGGATTTCAAAAATATTGGTCAAAACCTGATAATCTAAGCCTACTTCCATCAACTCCAAAGTCTTTTGCAAAAAAGCAAACAAGGGAGCATCCTGCTGATTGTCCTGCAAACTAGCATCTGCAAGAGCCGCTACATAGGTCGCATAGGCCATGACAAAGAGGTCACTATTAATCTTGGGAAAAGTCATCACCTCATGATAGTCCTCAATGTAGCTAAGCCCATCATCATTGATTCGCAAGAGAAATCTTGCCAACACCAAGGGCTGAATAACCGGCGCCAGCTTAGACTGGCCAGCGTGTTTGACAAAAAACATGCGTTTACCAGCCTGCTCTGTAAAAATCTTGACTAGCTTATCATCCTCACGAAAATTGCGATTGTAGAGCACCAAGCCTTGACTCGTGATAGACTGAATCATGCTTCTCTCATGTACTCCTCAAGTCGTTTCATGGCTTCTTTGATCGTCTCCATGCTGGCTGCATAAGACAGACGCACATAACCTTCTCCGTAACGCCCAAAGGCAGCTCCAGGGATAAAGGCAACGGCCTTCTTCTGAGCAAAATCCTTGAGAAAGGCAAAGGAATCTTGATTGTAGCCAGCTGGAATCTTAGCAAAGATATAGAAGGCACCGTCTGGTTTGATAATCTCAAAACCAAGAGCAGTCATTTTTTCGATGATATAATCTCGACGCTGGATGTATTCCTTCTTCATAGGCTCCGCATCGTTTTTACCCGCCGTCAAGGCTTCCACCGCAGCATGTTGAGCCATGGTATTTGCGGCAGTCACCAAGTACTGGTGACTCTTAATTAACTGGGCTGTGAAGGACGCAGGAGCGAAAATCAGACCCAAACGCCAACCGGTCATGGCATGTGATTTAGATAGACCATTGATAATAATAGCCTGATCTCTCAACATGGTTCCCAGAGACACATGGGCTTCCCCTGTGTAGGTCAATTCTGAGTAAACCTCATCACAGACAACAAAAATTTCGTACTTGCGTAAAACAGCTGCCAAGGCTTCCAATTGTTCCCGACTATAGGTAATTCCTGTCGGATTGGCTGGATAATTGAGAATAACCGCCTTGAGCTTGTCACCCTGCTCTAAAATGGCCTTCTCCAACATTTCAGGAGTCAAGACAAAATTATTTTCAGTTGTATCAATCTCGACAACCTCTGCCCCAACTAGATTGACAATCGGTTCATAACCTGGATAGGCAGGAGCTGGCAAGAGCACCTTGTCTCCCTCTTCCAAAATAGCCGTCAAAGTAGCAGATAAAGCCTCTGTCGCCCCAATTGTAACCAAGATTTCATTTTCAGGAGCATAGTCCAGTTGGTACTTTTCCTTAACAAAGTCACTGGCTGCCTGACGTAAAGTCAGCAAACCACTCATCCCTGTATAGTAGGATTGGTTCTGGTCAATCGCTCGCTTAGCCGCCTCCTTAACATGATCTGGCGTTGTAAAATCAGGTTCCCCCAAGGTCAAACGCAAGACCCCAGGAATCTCAGAAATAGCCTGGTCAAACTGACGAATCAACGAAACTTGAATCTTATCTAACTGTTTATTAAAGCGCTTAGTTAAGTCCATAGATACCTCCTACTTTCAAAACGTATCTCTATTATACTACAAAAGCCCCCCGACCGCAAAAATACATTATAGAATAGCTTTTCCTCTTTCTATTTTACTTTTCCTCTTTACAGGTCTATAATGGTAACAGATTCTATTTGGAGGTTTTTATGTCATTTCTATCAAAAAATGGAGCAGGCATCTTGGCCTGCCTTCTCATTTCCATCCTATCTTGGTACTTAGGAGGATTCTTCCCTGTTATTGGCGCGCCCGTTTTTGCCATTTTCATAGGCATGCTCCTACATCCCTTTCTCTCGTCCTATAAACAACTGGATGCTGGGTTGACCTTTAGTTCTAAAAAATTGCTCCAATATGCCGTTGTCTTGCTTGGTTTTGGTCTCAATATCTCGCAGGTCTTCGCAGTTGGCCAATCTTCACTCCCTGTCATCCTGTCCACCATTTCAATAGCCTTGATTATTGCCTACCTCTTCCAGCGCTTCTTTGCACTGGACACAAAACTGGCTACCTTGATTGGAGTAGGTTCTTCTATCTGTGGGGGCTCTGCTATTGCTGCGACTGCACCCGTTATTCACGCCAAGGAAAAGGAAGTAGCTCAAGCCATCTCTGTTATCTTTTTCTTCAATGTCTTGGCTGCGCTCATCTTTCCAACTCTGGGTACCTGGCTTCATCTATCCAATGACGGCTTCGCCCTATTTGCAGGGACTGCGGTCAATGACACTTCCTCTGTAACCGCCACAGCCAGCGCCTGGGACAGTCTCTACCAGACTAATACCCTCGAATCCGCAACCATTGTCAAACTCACGCGCACCCTAGCTATCATTCCCATCACTCTCTTTCTCTCCTACTGGCAAAGTCGCGAGCAAAAAAATAAGCAAGGCCTGCAACTGAAAAAAGTCTTCCCACTTTTTATCCTGTACTTTATCCTCGCATCTCTCCTAACCACCCTCCTGACCTCTCTCGGGGTATCCAGTAGTTTCTTCACCCCTCTCAAACAACTCTCCAAATTTCTCATCATCATGGCCATGAGTGCTATCGGACTCAAAACCAATCTGGTAGCTATGGTCAAATCCAGTGGAAAATCTATTATCCTCGGAGCCATCTGCTGGATTGCCATCATCCTCACCAGTCTTGGTATGCAGACCCTTATCGGCATTTTCTAATACTCTTCGAAAATCTCTTCAAACCACGTCAACGTCGCCTTGCTGTATATATGTGACTGACTTCGTCAGTCTTATCTACAACCTCAAAGCAGTGCTTTGAGCTGACTTCGTCAGTTCTATCTGCAACCTCAAAACTGTGTTTTGAGCAACCTGCGGCTAGTTTCCTAGTTTGCTCTTTAATTTTCATTTAGTATAATAAAAAGGTAGCCCACGGCTACCTTTTTATTATACTTCCTCAATCAAGCGTGTATGTTCTCTCTTAATACAGCGATTCATCACGATGTCATCACATCCACCAGCACGCAAGATTTCTTCCGCTTCTAGACTTTCAAGTCCTAGCTGCACCCAAAAAATCTTGGCATCAGTCTTGAGAAAATCACGCGCCACATCTGGCAAAAACTCACTGCGACGGTAAACATTGACAATATCTACAGGAAAAGGAATCTCTGCTAGGCTAGCATAAGCCTTTTCACCCAAGATTTCGCCACCTGCCGCCTTGGGATTGACTGGGATGATTTTATAACCCCGATCCTGCATTTCCTTGGTCACTCGATTGCTAGTTGTTTCTTCACGGTCTGACAAGCCCACCACAGCAAGGGTTTTACTCGTTGCTAGATACTGACGAATCACGCCATCACTTGGATTGATAAATTCTTGACTCATAGAAATCCTCCTTTTTCTTCAGTATAGCACAATTTGAAAAGGCTTGCAGATTTTTAATATAAAAACCTCCTAGCAGTTCACTGCTAGGAGTATGTTTTATTCTAAGTGAAAACTTAAATCTTTTTCTCTATACTGAAAAGTGGAGAAAGTGGGCGTTTTTCATGGATACGTACAATAGCATCCCCTAGGAGATGAGCGATTGAAATCTGCTCAATCTTATCAATCAAACGCTCTTCTGGCAGATAGATGGTATCCAAAACAACCAATTTCTTGATAGCTGATTTTTGGATATTGTCCATAGCAGGACCAGAAAGAACTGGGTGCGTACAGCTCGCATAGACTTCAACAGCACCAGCTTCTGCAAGGGCATCTGCCGCATGACAAATCGTTCCAGCCGTATCAATCATATCATCAATCAAGATACAAGTCTTGCCTTCGACCTTACCGATGATATTCATGACTTCACTAGTATTCATCTTATCAACGCTACGACGTTTGTCAATGATAGCAATAGATGTTTTCAAAAATTCTGCCAACTTACGGGCACGAGTCACCCCTCCATGGTCTGGACTGACAACCACATAGTCAGAACCAACCATGCCACGACGCTCAAAATAATCCGCAATCAGAGGAGCACCCATCAAGTGATCCACAGGAATATCAAAGAATCCTTGAATCTGCGCAGCATGCAAGTCGATTGTCAATAAACGATCCACTCCAGCTACTTCAAGCATATTTGCGACAAGTTTTGAAGTGATTGGCTCACGCGCTCTCGCCTTTCTATCCTGACGTGCATACCCATAGTAAGGCATGACAACATTGACAGATTCTGCACTCGCACGCTTCAAAGCATCTACCATAATCAAAATTTCAAGCAGATTGTCATTTACAGGCGAACTAGTTGATTGTAGGATAAAGACGTGTTTCCCACGGATTGATTCTTCGATGTTGACCTGAATCTCTCCATCTGAAAATTGGCGAACACTTGATTTCCCCAACTCTATCCCAATCTCCTGCGCTACACGTTTTGCCAATTCTTGATTAGAAGAAAGGGCAAACAGCTTTAAATCAGAAAAAGACATGATTTCCTCCGGTATATATGTATCGCTTGTGCTTTTCACAAGATTTTTCTATCTACCATTGTAGCGCTTTTTGCACTATTTTTCAATCAAAAATAAAAGAAGGGTACCATATTTGTATCCTTGCATCATTATTTTGAAAAATATTCTAGTTCATCAACTCATTGTGCTTCTCAACAAAACGATAAGCCTGATAAAAACCATAGAGAGTAATAGCCATAACCACTGGAATCGCTAAGGGCAACTCTGTCTCTAATTCAACAAAAGGAGAGTTAAACAAGAAATGAGTTCCCAAGGCTAAACCTAGGAAAATAAGCCCCTCTTTCTTGCCAGCCATCTGCCCTTTATAGGCTCTGTAAAGCAAGTAAACACCTACTACCGCCAAACCTGAAAAAGTCCAGTGAGAGGCAATTCCTGAGATGATACGCTCTAAAATCCTTGAAATGGTAAAATCAAAGCCCTCTGGCAAATCCGTACGAATGTAGCCAATATCCTCAATCATTTGGAATCCCAAACCGGATGCAATCCCTAGTAAAAACAAGGATTTTAATTTTCGAACAGGAACCAAAGCTAAAACAAAGACAAGTGGCAACAATTTCAAGGGTTCTTCTACCAAAGGAGCCACAATAGCACTTTCAAAGGCATTTAAAAATGTACTATCTGGGAAAAGAACGCCCAGCAAATCATGGATATAGGTATTAGCAAAGCTAGACAACCAGCCTGAAAGGAACATCCCACCCAATAAAGACAAAATCAAGGCTTTCTTTGGCAATTCCCATTTTTTCCCAATACGGAAAAGGAAATAAAGAGACGGAATCATGTAAAAGAGAGCTAGAAAGATAGAAACTCCCATTAGTCCATATTCCGCAGCTGACATCGAACCATCCGTATAGTAGATGGTTTCATACTGTAAACCAATACATAGCAATAAGATAAAAATAAATAAAATACTGTTTTTCTTCATACACTTTCTTTCTAAATGAACTTTTTACAACTCTACGACTGTCATACTTCCTGTATCTACATCGTAAATAGCACCAGAGATAATCACATCATCTGGTATTAGAGGCGACTCGATAAGGAGTTGCATGTCCTCGCGTACACTCTCCTCTATATCTTGGAAGGGCAAAAAGTCCTGGTCTGACACATCGACACCTAGTTCCTCTTTTAAATACTCCTGAAAAGGTCCATTTTCAAAGGTCTGAGCACCACAGTCTGTATGGTGCAACACTACAATCTCTCTGGTCCCCATTTGTTGCTGGGAAATAACTAGCGAACGAATCATGTCCTCAGTAACTCGACCACCTGCATTCCGCAAGATATGAGCATCCCCAAGTGCCAATCCCAAAGCTTGCGCAACGTGCAGACGTGAGTCCATACAGGTCACAATAGCCACTCTTGTTTTGGGTTTAAGTGGCAAATTTAACTGCCCATGTAGGGCAACATAAGCCTGATTGGCTTGCATAAACTGTTCAAAATACGACACGATTCCCTCCTCGAAAATTTGATAGTCAAATATTTCTCCTATCTTATCATTTTTAAGAAGATTTGTCACGGATTATGCAAAGACCTTTTTCAAAACTTCCTGAATCGTTGTCACCCCAATGACCTGAATTTCCTTAGGCGGAGTGATTCCTGTCAAGGAATTTTTCGGTACATAGATTTTTGTAAATCCAAGCTTAGCAGCTTCATTAATGCGCTGCTCGATACGATTCACGCGCCGAATTTCTCCTGTCAAACCAAGTTCTCCTACAAAACATTCCTGAGGATTGGTTGGCTTATCTTTGTAACTAGAAGCAATGGCAACTGCAACGGCCAAGTCAATGGCAGGTTCATCCAATTTGACACCGCCAGCAGATTTAAGATAAGCATCCTGATTTTGCAAGAGAAGACCTGCACGCTTTTCCAAAACAGCCATAATCAAGCTAGCACGATTAAAATCAAGTCCTGTGGTCGTACGCTTAGCATTTCCAAACATGGTCGGTGTCACCAAGGCTTGAACCTCCGCTAAAATCGGACGCGTCCCTTCCATAGTCACCACGATGGACGAACCAGTCGCACCGTCTAAACGCTCCTCTAGAAAAACTTGACTCGGATTGAGGACCTCAACCAAGCCACCCGACTGCATCTCAAAAATCCCAATCTCATTAGTGGAACCAAAACGGTTTTTGACCGCTCTTAAAATACGGAAGGTGTGGTGACGCTCCCCTTCAAAGTAAAGCACCGTATCCACCATATGCTCCAACATACGAGGCCCAGCCAAGGTTCCTTCCTTGGTCACATGACCTACGATAAAGATGGCAATGTTATTAGTTTTGGCCAGCTGCATAAGTTCAGCCGTCACCTCACGCACTTGAGAAACAGACCCCTGCACCCCTGAAATCTCAGGAGACATAATGGTCTGGATAGAGTCAATAATGAGGAAGTCTGGCTGGATGCGCTCCACCTCAGCTCGAACACTCTGCATATTGGTCTCTGCATAGAGATAAAACTCGCTATCAATATCACCCAAGCGCTCTGCTCGTAGCTTAATCTGCTGGGCAGACTCCTCCCCACTGACATAGAGAACAGTTCCCACTTGAGACAGTTGTGTTGAGACTTGTAAAAGAAGGGTTGATTTCCCGATTCCAGGATCCCCACCGATGAGGACGAGACTTCCTGGTACCACTCCTCCCCCAAGTACACGGTTGAATTCCTCCATCTCCGTCTTGGTTCGATTAACGTTGATAGAAGTCACCTCAGCTAGTTTCATGGGCTTGGTTTTCTCACCTGTCAAGGACACACGCGCATTCTTGACCTCGGCAACCTCAACCTCTTCTACAAAAGAAGACCAAGACCCACAGTTGGGACATCGTCCCAGATATTTAGGGGAATTATACCCACAATTTTGACATACAAATGTCGCTTTTTTCTTTGCGATGATAAACCTCTTTCTATATTTCTAACTCACACTCAATCACTTGGCAAAAATCAATCTTCTCATTTGGCACAAACTGGCGCATGAGCATTCGATGAGCAACAACTACCACAGTCTGATGTTCTCGGTACTTAGCCATGCATTCTAGAAAACGAGACTTCATTTCCGTAACTGTCTCATATTGAATAGGACTATTAGGAAGTAACTCCCCCTTATTTTCTAGAAACATAGTACGAGCTTTTTCAAAATTATCTGTGCCACTTTCATAGACCTGCCATTCATGTAGTAAAGGCTCCACTCTCAAAGGAAGTCCCGTAGCACAGGCCACATAAAAAGCCGTTTCTAAAGCTCTTGTGACTGCAGAAGATATAATTATTTCAGCTGAAGGGAGTAAAGGATTTTTGCTCAGTTTCTGAGCTTGCTGCCGTCCCTTCTCAGACAAGGGTGCCAAATCTATCCCAAATCCCGTATAGGAACGCTCCTCTAACTCACAATAATCTGGCTCCCCGTGACGTACAAAGATAATTTTCATATTAAGATCCCCATAAAACTATCCAATCTTGATTCCGCAATCTTGCCACTGCTTCAGTGTTTTAGAGAATTTCTTCTGGTTGGCAACT
>JAWERV010000014.1:0-41313 GCA_032481955.1 Streptococcus mitis
CAGTTACTCTTAAATAATAGAGCGACTACATTAGTAGCTTAAAAACATGATAAAACCGCTATTCTTAGGAGTAGCGGTTTTTCTTTTTGTTCTGAAAGGGGCAAAAAAGGGGCAAACTATTTGTAAAGTTTATCCAGGACATCAACAACTTTTGACTTAATGTTCTTGGTGACATGGGTATAGATTTCCATTGTGGTCTTTCCGTTGTCTTTGTGCCCGACTCTTTGAGTTATTGCTTTTAAGGGGATATTGTTTTCAGCAAGCGTACTGATAAGAGTGTGTCGTAGGATGTGGGGATGTAGCGGTTTATTGATTGGATTCTTTAGAGTGGCATTAGCATTCTTCATTAACTTACCAATGCTTGATTTATGAATTGGAATACCGCTTGATGAAACAAAGATAAATCCCATATCTTTATAGTTTGGATTTGTATTTTTTCTTAGTTCATGCAACTCTATAAATTCTTCAATAATCTCAATTTCTTTATTCGTTAAATCAACCACTCTGATAGATGATAAGGTTTTGGGCGTAGTCTTGATACCCTCTGAACCCTTGCGTGTTGGATCTAAAGTTCCGTTGATAGTGATAGTACGGTTTTTCTTATCGTAATTTTCAAATTTAAGCGCACCAGCTTCACCAACTCGACAACCATTTAAAGCCATAAATTCAGCCATACGAGCGACATGATACCCTCGGTTATATTCTTTCATGGCTTTTAAGAGACGCTTTAATTCGCTCTGTTCAAGGAACTTATCTTCGATACGCTCCATAGTTTCGTATGTGACGACTTTTTTTGGCAACCTGACACGTTGGATAGGGTTGCTATCAATCAACTCTAAATCTTGAGCGTACTTGAATACCATACTTAGTATGGATTTATGCTTTTTTAATTTGATATGATTTTCTTCTGAGTCCGTGAAATATTGTTGAGCATATTTAGCAGTGATGTTTTTTATTTTGATACCTGGAGCAAAAGCCTCTTTTACTTCATCGACCGCATAGACCATAGTTTTCTCGGTAGAAGCTTTGATAGATTTTTTATGAAGTTCCCACCAATCATCCAAAACATCTTCAAATAGCATATCAGTAGTAGTCAAACTTTGTAACTTTTCAACTATCTTTTCATCTAGTAGTTTTTGTGCTTCTTTCTTAGCCCTGCTTGATCCCGAATCGAGCGTTATAGCTAACCTTTTCCATTTCTCAGTATATGGATCTTTGTATCGCTCAAAAAATTTATATTTGCCGTTTGGTAATTCTTCCATCCACATTGATTTTTCCCCTTTATTTTGTTAAAATGGGCATAGTAAAGAGGGCTTTTTAATGCCTTTTACTATACAGGATATCCTCACATCTTAGCTTGCAGGCGGTGTGGGGATTTTTTGAGTTGTTTCCAAAATGGAAACAGTTGCTAGATAAAAAGAAAAGTAGCCGTATCAAATACGGCTACCATCACGTTATGGATCTAAAATCCAAATGTAAACTTTATGGAGCTAAACTCCTGATAGCTGTATTGTAATATAATTATTAAAAAAAGTCAAGAGATTAGAACAGGTATAATTCTTTTAACTTTTCGTTAATTTTGTCCAATGTGTTATCAGATACTTTCATTTTTCCGATTGGATCTAATCTATTTTTCTTTAAAATTCTATCTTTGCTGATTGTTTGAAGGTTATTACACTTTGCATAAGAACGCTTAATGTACTTTTTATAGTATTGAGTTAATTCAATAACGTCAGTTATTTCTGATTGTGTCCGTTTAAGGTTATCATCGTCTATTATCTTAGGTTGAATTATTTCGTTTGAAAATTGTTCTGTGTAAGCTTGGTAGACATCCAATAAGGCAGCTTCAGTGATTGCATTATTGGAATCTAAATATTTTAGGTAGGCAAATAATTCTTTGTGTAATTTTTCAATATATTCATCAAGCAAAATAGAAGGGTATTCTGCAATAATTTCATCAATGAGTACAGTATCTATTTGATTTTTAGATGTTAGAGGAATTACTGTGAGTGTTTTTTTATAAGGACTATCTACTTTGTCTAAGACGATCGCCCAATGATTATTTGATAATTCTCCGCCTATGTTTACACCAAATTCTACAAATACTAGAGAGCCACGGCTGAATTTCCAATATTTTCTTTTTTGAGTCTTGGCTTCAAATAAGAATTGTTCAGATTGTCTTTTAACTGCTGGTGCCAGAAATCTGTATTTAGAAGATGTATGTTTTGCTTTACCAAGTTTATAGAGTTTTTCAACTTCTATGTAGTTTTGTTTGGTTTGTTCAAAATATGGATTTTCTTTATTCATTTTATTTCTCTCTATACAAATCTACAACCTCACCGATAATTCGGAATTCTGTTTCTGGTGTGATTGGCATATCTTTGTACGCTGGGTTTAAGCTGTGTAAGTAAGCTTGGTCTTTATCAATAACAAGTTGCTTGATATACGCTTCTCCATTGTAGTTAAACACACCGATAACACCGTCATTTAGCTCTACGCTTGTCTGGATAAATACTAGGTCGCCATCGTGATAGTCTGGCTCCATGGAATCCCCTTTGATTGGGATAACAAAGTCAGCATCGATATCTACTGGCAACTCAATTCGCTCCACTCGTACATCGTTTAAATACTGTCCTGTACCTGCAGAAGCGGCGTGGTCGTAGTAGTCGTAACTATATAGCTGAATAACTTCTGATACTTCGTTTATCTTCGTTTCTTCTTCGTTTCTCTGCTCATCTCGTAATTTTTCAGCATATGTGATAACTTTTCTTTGCCTATTCGGTTCAAGTTCGTCGTAGATGGTTTGGATGGAGGAAGTATTAGAAGAGGGGTCATCGACCATAGAATTATTAGTTACAAATCTAGGATCTAATACAGATTTAGGTACTCCAAAAAAATCTGCAATTTTTTGAACATTACCAGGGATTGGCAAAGAAGTTCCTTTTACATACCCTGTCAATGTGCTAGGCGGTATTCCTGTCGCTCGAGATAGCTCAGCTTGTTTACAATTTCTATCAGATAAAATTGAGTTAAGATTTGCGGAAAAGATTTTCATATCCTCTTTATCTTGAGGAGTTAATTTCCCTCGTCCTCTTGCCATGTTTTTTTCTCCTATCTTCTTTACTATATAATACCGTTTATTTTCGATTTTGTAAATAAAAAATTCGAAAAAATTACGAAAAAAATCGAAAAAGCTATTGACGTACGATTTAAATCGTAGTATAATATAATCAAGCTTAAGGGAAAGGAGGTAAGGCGAATGATGGAACACATCATAAAAAGCCTAGCAACCAAGGACACTGCAACCGTCATCTTGATACTAGGCTTAACCAGAGAAGCACGTTTGTGGCACAAACAAATCTTAGAACACAAACGTAAGCTTCAAAACAAAAAGTAGAGAAAGGGGCAGAAGCCCCAACCTCTACTTGATAGTGTACCATCATTTGCCGTGAAAAGCAATGGATGAAAATGTTGGATTGATAATCCTAGCAGGATTTGTGATTGTATCTTTCACTATCCGTAAGATAGTGGAATACCGATATGATAAAAAAGATAAGGAGTAGGGGAATGCCAGGACAAAAAGAAAAATACCACGATAGACGTGGTAGACCTGATGGATTGACGGTTGAAAAAGTTATCCACCTTTCAATTTTGAGAGGAGAAGGAACTGAATCGGATAGCATTCGAGTCGTCGAGCAGTATTACAATATGGACGGCATGCTAATATTTGAATTAGATCCTTGTTCTCCACATTATCAAGAATTTTTAGATTTGCGTTGATCTTGTTTATCTTTGTCCAAATCTAAAATATCTTGCAGTAATTGCTCGTTATCATGACGCTCGATATACCATTTTTGCATAAGCAATTCTATAAACTTCAGCAACTTGTGAGCCTCATTTGGTTCGATATCCACTATAAGATTTACATCTTTTTCTGGATGAGCTCCAATGTTCCCAAGTTTTCGTAGGGCATCGAGTACCTCCTTGGTGCTCGGGTCAACAGACTCCTTTAAAGCCTCTATCTCATCTACTAACCTTGCTTTAGAAATTCCCCAAAAATCTCTAATCATTCCTTGTAGGCAACGCCTAGAGAGGGTAGCAGAAGCTTTGGGGCTGAGATTTAAGATAGCGTGAGCTTCTTCATAATCACTTCTGATAGACTGAGGGATGTAGTCTGGATAGACTTTTGCAAGTGAAATAGGGTTGAAGTGCATAATGCGATTTGGGAATTGACTACCAACGCCCAAGATGTCGATTGAAACTTTATGACAGTTCGGACAATTCATTGTTTGTATTGTTATTTTGTCGTTCAAATTTTCCTCAACATTAGCATGTGGACGACGAATCCAAAAGTAGTGTTCTTCTTCTTGGAATGTATTGTAGTGCTTTGGAACAGAATAACCGCAAAACAAGCAGAATAGTTTATTAGAATCCATGGGATTTCTCCAATCATTTTATTTTGATTATACCACATTTGAAAGGGGGTGAGGATATGAGACTGAGGCGATATTCGTTCAGTAGACAAATAAAAAACGTACTCCAGCTGCTATCTGAAGTACGCTACGGAAATTGTTCTGCTCAAACTAATAGCAGTAGTCAACAACACTTCGCTGGTATCGCCCCCAGCACTGTAGTTGAAATAGAATTTGATTCTCGATTTGGAAGACTAGTTTTTTCGACACTTTAAGAAAAAATGTCAGCTATTTTAAAAATATTGGGTCGTCTAGCTAAGACGCCGAGAAAAAAGCTAGCTTCCCTATTGAACCCTGCTAGTCAGGTACGGTAGGCAAAAGGTAACCTACAAAATGAATCCAAACTCTACTGAGACACAGTCCCCTTCAAAAATTTTGCCAATTTGCATCAGCTCCTTTCTTGTTAAGGATAATATAAATATATACTGTTTTTGAAGGGGTTACATCGGTCTTAAGACTGATTTTTGGAGACAATCATGGAAGATAAAATCATAGAACTTGCTGATTACTTCATCAGCGAGAACACAACGTACAGAGAAGCTAAGATAGCGTGTGAGAAGCTATTTAGACAAGTCGGCCATGAGATTGAACTCAGGGCGCTGGAGAGTCAGATTAGATGAATTAAGATAAGGGGGTGGTAATGTGCAAAAAATGACATTAAGAGCAATAAGAACAAACTATAACTTATCTGCAAAAGAAGTTGCAAATAAACTGAACATTCATCAACAAACACTGTTGAAGTATGAGCATGATAGTTCAAAAATTCCAATGGATCTTTTAGACAAACTTGCTCGACTATACAATGTCGAAAAGGATTTTATTTTTTTAGGTAAAAAATACGAATTAAATCATAGTTTAAGAGAGGTATGAATGAACAAGCGAGAGTTACAGAAATGTAATTAAAACAAAAAAGCATCTGGTTGCAATCAGGTACTCAACTGAAAAATTTGAGGAGTAGGATGAAAGAAAATAAAGAATATCTTCATGAACGCATAAAGCATTTTCAGTCATTGATTGATTATATGTCTAAGCGTGGGCAAAGGTATTATTTAGAAAAAGATTGGTTCGATAGCCCAACTCTAATTTCTATAGAAGAAGCAAAAAAAGAAGTAGAACTAGCTCAGAAAAAGCTAGAACTACTTCCTAGACGATCTGTTATTGGATGTATTTTGCAATTACTGCAAAGGAGGAAAGAATGAACGAACTAGTATTATCAAATGATCCTAGTCAAATCGAACTGGAAATTAAACGATTTCTATCCGTTCCTTTAAAATTAAAAATTTTACGAGAATGTTTGTTGTATTTATTCTTCAAAATGGCCAATGATACGACAGATATAGTCGTAGAGAAGTCAGCCGTACATTCTAGCGACGGAATGAGTAAGATAGTTTATACAGTAACTGTATATGACTAAGCAAAAAAGCACCTGACGGCAATCAGGCGCTCAACAAAATTATTCATGAAAATTATAACACAGAAAAGGAGGAATTGCCATGCCGGTTATAAATAATGTGAATTATCGCCCAGTATCTCAATCCGAAAAAGCTGAGTATGGTGGATATAAAAGCTTAGAAGAAAAATTCAACGATCTATCTGAGACAACTTTAAAACTTTGGGCAAATGAAATGAAAAATCATCCTGAATTTAAATATTTCGTTTATCATCCAACACATAAAACGGTTTTAGTAAATTACAAAGGTTTTGCTCTGTACTGTATGTGGAAGTCACGGAATAGATACAAGACAAAAAAAGAGAGTCTGAGAGAGATGTTGGAAGATTTGAAGAAAGTAAAAGATCTTTTACAAGAGGTTGCTGAATTAGACTTGGAAGATCTTATTGCGTAAGAGGATAAAGATGAACATACTAAACAAACTAACAAAATATTTCTCGGGTCAAGAAAGGAATGTAGATTGGCGAATCGTTGCATTGGATACAAACAGAGCATTGATTGACCTTCAAGAAAAATATCAACAAGCAAATCAGCGTATAGCTGATCTAGAAAAAATCGTAGCAATCTATAAAGAAAAGGAAAACTCAAAATGATGGAGTACATTTACTCGGTAACAATCGTAGGAATTGGACTATGGTCGCTAGTAAATAAACTAGATGACCATGCTGAAAAGAAGCGGCAAGAACGCCAGCGAATAGCGAGCAGTATCGCACGCATGAATCTGAGAAATTCAGACAAACAATTTACTTATGATGTAGAGCCACCTGTGGGACTTGCAAAAGGTGTAGAAGAAGGAGTTTAAAATGGTAACAATCAATAAACTAGAAATCGAAAACGTCAAGCGCGTTAAAGCGGTCAAATTAGAGCCGTCAGCGACTGGTTTGACAATCGTGGGTGGAAATAACAATCAAGGGAAAACAAGCGTGCTGGACGCGATTGCATGGGCGCTAGGTGGTAACAAGTACAAGCCTAGCCAAGCACAGCGCGAAGGAAGTACAATTCCGCCAAGTTTGAAAATCACGCTGTCAAATGGCCTGATTGTGGAGCGTAGTGGAAAGAATAGCACTCTCAAAGTCATTGACCCAAGTGGCAACAAGGCTGGTCAAAACTTGCTAGACAGCTTCGTGGAAGAACTGGCTATCAACTTGCCAAAATTCATGGAGCAGACTAGCAAAGAGAAGGCTAAAACTCTGTTGCAGATTATCGGAGTTGGTCCGCAATTGGCTGAACTGGAAATGCAGGAGAAAGCCAAATATGATGAACGTCACGCAATCGGTGTTATCGCTGACCAAAAGGAGAAGTTCGCTAAAGAACAGCCGTACTATCCAGAGGCACCGAAAGAGCTAGTCTCTATCTCTGAACTTATCCAACAACAACAAGCTATCCTTGCCAAGAATGGCGAGAATGCTCGTAAGCGCCAGAACCTGGTATCTATCCAAAATCAACACGCTTCAGCAACTGCAGAGGTTGAACGATTAGAGCAATTGCTGGCTGATGCCAAAGAAAAAGAAAGTCAGCTGGCTCAAGACTTGGCTATTGCGAATACCGACGTTATGGATCTTCTCGATGAATCGACTGAGGAGATTGAAAACAACATCGCAGAGATTGACGAAATCAATCGTAAAGTGCGTGCTAATCTGGACAAGGATAAAGCCGAAGAAGATGCCAAGGGTTATCGCAAGCAATACAAGGAACTTGATAATGTGATTGATGATATCCGTAAGCAGAAGACGGCTCTGCTCACTAATGCAGACTTGCCACTACCTGGCTTGTCTGTGGATGATGGCGAACTGCTCTACCTCGGTCAGCGCTGGGATAACATGTCTGGTAGTCAGCAGCTGCAAGTTGCTACTGCAATTGTGCGAAAATTGAAGCCAGAATGTGGATTCGTACTCATTGATAAGCTGGAGCAAATGGATCAGTTGACTTTGCAAGAGTTTGGCACATGGCTCGAGCGGGAAGGATTGCAAGCAATCGCGACTCGTGTATCAACAGGAGATGAATGTAGCATCCTGATTGAAGACGGGTATAGCGTCAAGCCAGAGGTGGCACAAGCACCTAAAACATGGCAAGGAGGTTTTTAAAACATGCAAATCACAAGAGGAAAACGAGCACGAGCTCAAAAGGTAGTTATCTACGGCCCGGAAGGAATTGGCAAGTCCACGTTTGCTGCTGAATTTCCAAATGCGGTCTTCATCGACACGGAAGGCTCGACAGACAACATGGATGTGGCACGATTAGACAAGCCGACCAGCTGGACCATGCTAATCAATGAGATTGCTTTTATCAAAGCAAATCCGACCGAGTGTGGGACGCTCGTCATTGACACAATCGACTGGGCGGAAGCTTTGGCAGTTAATTACATCTGTTTGCAACATGGTAAGCAAGGGATTGAAGATTTTGGATGGGGTAAGGGGTACACTTATGTCCAAGAAGAGATGGGACGTTTCTTGAATAGCTTGTCTGATTTGGTAGATATGGGTATCAATGTAGTATTAACTGCACACGCTCAGATTAAGAAATTTGAACAACCTGATGAGATGGGTTCTTACGACAGATATGAGCTCAAACTTGGTAAGAAGACGAGTTCCCAGACAGCTCCACTCGTAAAAGAATGGGCAGACATGGTTCTATTTGCCAATTACAAAACCTTGGTCATGACGACTGATAACGGCAAGAAGAAGGCGCAAGGCGGTGAACGTGTGATGTATACCAATCATCGCCCAGCGTGGGATGCCAAGAACCGACATGGATTACCTGACGAAATGCCATTTCATTACGCTGGAATCGCTCATATCTTTTCGAGTCAACAAACGCAACCTATTCCACAAAAACCTCCAGTAGCCCCAGCACCTCAGCAGACAGTACAGCAAGCCCCTGAACAAGTTCAAGAAGAATTGCCTCTCGATATGTCGCATGTAGCTGAAAAGCCTCAAAATAAAGCTCCTAGCACACCACAGACCCCACCTGCACAATATCACACGAACTTGCCAAAGAGTTTAACAGACCTTATGGTGCAAGGAAATGTGACGGAAGAAGAACTCCAAAAAGTCGCCTATATTCGTGGACATTTTCCACTAGGGACTCCTATTGAAAGTTTCCCAACTGACTACTGGGATATGATTGTCGCTCATTGGCAAGCAACTGTGGAAGTTATTGAAAATCAAGTTAGAAAAGAACCAGAATTACCCTTTACGGTGTAGATTTTGGGAATTAGAAATCATAGCAAGGTATAACAAGAGGTATCTATGAAAGATAAAACTATTAAAATCGATTTATCAAAAATCGCCAATACAGCCTTACAAGAGAAGGTTGATAAAGAGTTAGAAAAAGTTCTTGATAACATTTTAGATCCAAATACGGAAGCTAAGGCTACTCGTAAGGTCACTATTACGCTGACGATGTCAACAGATGATGAACGTACTGTTGTTAAGACAGGCATGGAAGTAAAATCTACTTTGGCACCGCAAAAAGGTGTTGCAACAACTGTTATTGTCGGTCGTGATGACGCTGGTATAATCCACGCTAATGAACTTAAAAGTGGTATCCCTGGTCAAACCTACTTTGATGACAATGGTGATATGAGAACAGATACTGGGGAACTCATCGAAAAAGTCGAACAACAGGAAAAATCTAAAATCATTGATTACAATCAAAAGAAAGCAGGTAACTAACCATGACAGAAAATATTAAAGATGCATTATCATACGCAGTCGAATTAGCGGGTAAAGAAAACAAAATCATTCGTTCAGAAACCGGGAAGGAATATTTTGACAGCAATGAATATAACTTACAGGAACTTAACCTTCGTAAGTACGCACCTATCCTTGAGCTCCAGACGCTCAAAAGTCTAGTTGACTATCTCAAATCAGATAACGATTTCATCAGCGCTCGTAAACTTGTAGTTGTCGTGGACAGTTTCCATAAGGTATCTGTATATGATCAAGTTGATTTTGAAAATGGTAAACGTCCTCAACTTGTTTCTGTAAGAGCATCTGTCCCAGTTATTCCATTCAGCAATTGGCGTGACCAGGAAGAATTCAACATTATGCTGCAGTCTATGTTTATCAATGATGCAGACCGTAATTTGGTTTTGGATTTTGCTAGCCATTTAAAAATCGAAAAAGGTGCAGAAGTACAGGATAATGGCGTCAGTCAAATGGCGACAGTTCGCGATGGTGTAGCAAGCTTAGCACAAGCTAAGACTCCAAATCCAGTAACCTTGCGACCATATCGTACTTTCAACGAAGTAGAGCAGCCTGCTAGTCAATTCGTCTTCCGCATTAACAAATCGGCAAATCTTGCGCTCTTTGAAGCAGATGGCGGTAAATGGAAATTAGAAGCCGTCGAAAGCATCGCAAATTATTTAAAAAATGAACTTGCTAGCAACAAAAAAATTACTATTTTAGCTTAAAGGAGAAATCAACATGACACAACAATACAATAACTTTGATCACGAAATTGGCTGGGAGGACACGATTGAAAAAGACTCCGATTTCGTCCTATTGCCTGACGGATTGTACCACTTTACAGTAATCGGTATGGAGCGTACACGCCACACACCGAATCCACAAAATCCCGGCAAATTACCAGCGTGTAACAAGGCTATCGTCAGCGTCAAAATCGTAGCTAACGAAGGCGAAACTGAATTGCGTCACAATCTATTTCTGCACAGCTCAACCGAAGGAATGCTATCTGCTTTCTTTGCTGCAATTGGCCAGAAGAAAAAAGGCGAACCACTGCGCATGAACTGGAACACCATCATCGGTGCAACTGGTGTATGTAAAGTCGGAACCCGACAGTACAAGGAAAATAATTATAACGAAGTTAAGTCTATGCTCTATCCTGAAGATGTGGATTATACAAAAGTATTGAACCAACAACCAGGACAAGCTACACAAGGAAGCTACCAGCAACCACAACAGTCGAATTTTGCACAACAACCACAAGGACAAGCTGGATACCAAGCTGGGCAATTCTAGGAGGTAAGGGATGCAATTAAGACCTTATCAACAGGAAGCGCGGGAAGCTGTTCAAGCTGAATGGGCTAAAGGTCGCAAGCGCACGCTCTTAGTACTGCCAACAGGATGCGGGAAGACAATAGTCTTTTCCAAAATTATCGAAGATCAAGTGAGAGAGGGCAAGCGTGTACTTGTCCTTGCTCATAGGTCAGAGCTTTTGGAGCAGGCTAGCGATAAGCTCAAGACTGCAACCGGGCTTGGCACAGCACTAGAGAAAGCTGAGAATACTTCTATCGGTTCTTGGTATCGAGTAGTCGTCGGATCAGTCCAGACCATGCAGAGAGAGAAACGATTACGACAGTTTCCGCCCGACTGGTTTGATACGATTGTAGTAGACGAAGCACACCATGCTATTTCAGATGGATATCAGCGTGTTCTTGGCTATTTTGATAAGTCGAATGTATTAGGGGTTACTGCCACACCAGACCGTGGAGATATGAAAAACCTTGGTTCTTACTTCGATAGCCTTGCTTATGAATATTCGTTGGTACAAGCTATCAAAGAAGGGTACTTATCTAAAATCAAGGCTTTGACAATTCCGCTTAGCTTGGATTTATCAAATGTCAGCATGTCAGCAGGTGATTTCAAGACGAGCGATGTTGGAACAGCATTAGATCCATATCTGGAACAGATAGCAGATGAAATGGCCAAGCAATGTGCAGACCGCAAGACAGTCGTATTCTTGCCTTTGGTGAAGACCTCACAGAAGTTTCGAGATATTCTAAACGCAAAAGGTTTTCGCGCTGCTGAAGTCAATGGAGAGTCCAAGGATCGCGCAGAGGTTTTAGAAGACTTCCAGAATGACCGCTACAACGTTCTTTGTAACTCTATGCTCTTGACTGAAGGCTGGGATTGCCCATCAGTTGATTGCGTGGTAGTGTTAAGACCTACTAAAGTGCGTGCTTTGTATAGCCAGATGGTGGGGCGTGGTACTCGTCTGCATCCAGGAAAGGAAGAATTACTCTTACTGGATTTTCTCTGGCATACTGAACGACACGAGCTATGCCGTCCAGCTCATTTAATCTGTGAGACTCCAGAAGTCGCTCAGAAAATGGTTGAAAATATGGAAGAACAGACAGGCGTTATGCTTGACCTTGAAGATATGGAAGTCAAGGCAACCGAGGACGTCGTCGCACAGCGTGAAGAGGCTTTGGCCAAACAATTGGAAGAAATGCGTAAACGTAAACGCAAGCTAGTTGACCCGTTGCAATTTGAAATGTCTATCCACGCCGAGGATTTGTCAAGCTATGTTCCGAGCTTCGGTTTCGAAATGGCACCTCCTAGCGATAAGCAAATTAAAGCTCTTGAAAAATATGGCATCTTTACAGATGGAATCGGCAATGCTGGTAAAGCTAATCTCTTGCTAGATAGATTGCACAAGAGACAATCAGAAGGTTTGACCACACCAAAGCAGATTCGATTCTTAGAAGGTCGTGGCTTCAAGGATGTTGGTATGTGGCAATTTGAATATGCTAAAAATATGATTGATCGCATTGCAGCAAACGGATGGCGACTGCCAGCAGGCGTGAGACCTGCTGAATATGTACCGAATTAAAGAAGGAGAAAACAGTGGCAGAGAATGATTTTAATTTGTTGCCGTTGCTGGATTACATCAATCCTGCCACGGTAGATTATCAGACGTGGGTCAATGTTGGTATGGCTCTTAAACATGAAGGATATACAGCATCCGACTGGGATAATTGGTCGCAAAACGATAGCCGATACAAGAAATTCGAATGCTTCAAAAAATGGGACACCTTCAACGAACAAGCAGGAACAATCGTAACGGGTGCGACTATTACCCAACTCGCGAAAGAAAATGGTTGGGTGTCGCAATCCAGCTACGATAGCGAGAACGCTCATGAGTTAGGCTGGACCGATACAATAGACCGTGATTATCGTGTGATTGACAAAGATTGGATTGAAGGTAAGGAAATTCATGAGCCGACAATTTGGAATCCGGTGCAAGAAATCATCAAATACCTTGAAACACTCTTTGAAGCTGGTGAAAATGTCGGTTATGTGACCAAGTGCTACCCCAAGACTGACGACGAAACTGGCGAGATTGTCAAATGGCTGCCAACAAAGGGAGCTTACGACCGTACAGCTGGTGAGTTGATTCAGCTCTTACAAGAATGTAATGGAGATATTGGAGCTGTCCTTGGTGACTATCACGAAGAAGCCGGTGCATGGGTGCGATTTAATCCCATGGATGGAAAAGGCGCAAAAAATGAAAACGTAACAGATTTCAGATATGCTCTGGTTGAATCCGACAGCATGCCAATCGATAAGCAAAATGCTATCTACAAGGAATTGGAGCTACCGATTGCAGCCTTGGTACACAGTGGAAATAAATCACTGCATGCCATCGTCAAAGTAGATGCCAAGAATTACGAGGAATACCGTAACCGGGTTGATTACCTTTACAAGATTTGTCAGAAGAATGGAATCATAGTTGATACTCAAAATAAAAATCCAAGTAGACTATCACGCATGCCGGGGTTCATTCGTAATGGCCAGAAGCAATTTTTGGTAGATACCAACATTGGTAAGGCTGACTGGGATGAATGGTATCAATACATCGAAGATTTGAACGATGATTTACCTGATCCTGAAGGATTGGCCGATAGTTGGGATAACTTGCCAGAGTTAGCTCCTGAGTTGATAAAAGGTGTCCTTCGTCAAGGCCATAAGATGCTGATTGCTGGACCGTCTAAGGCTGGTAAGTCATTCGCACTGATAGAGATGTCAATCGCAATCGCAGAAGGCAAGAAGTGGCTAGGCTGGGATTGTACGCAGGGGCGTGTCCTCTATGTCAATTTGGAGCTAGACCGTCCGTCTGCCTTGCATCGCTTCCGTGATGTCTATCAGGCTATGGGATTGCCACCACAAAACATCAGTAACATAGATATCTGGAATCTGCGTGGAAAGACCGTACCGATGGACAAGCTAGCACCTAAGCTCATTCGTCGAGCTTTGAAAAAGAATTATATCGCAGTCATCATCGACCCGATTTACAAGGTTCTGACGGGTGACGAGAATAGCGCGGACCAGATGGCACACTTCACCAATCAATTTGATAAGGTAGCCACAGAGTTAGGCTCTAGTGTTATCTACTGTCATCACCACTCAAAGGGGTCGCAAGGTGGCAAGAAGTCCATGGACCGCGCTAGTGGTTCGGGTGTATTCGCTCGGGATCCTGACGCGCTCATCGACTTAGTAGAGCTAGAAGTGTCAGAGGAATTACTTACTCAGAGGCTGAATCAGGCAGCGTGCGAGGTTTACAAACAGGCTTTACAAGAACGAAATAATGCCTATTATCAGCAGAATGTAGGCCTAGATGACCTCTTGAGTCCTGCGCAAATGCGGACGCACTTCGAGAAAGGTATTCCTGATGTGATGTCTCGAGCTCCTTATGTAGACAGGCTCGAAGAAGTTCGCAATAAGATTCAGATAGCAACTGCGTGGCGAGTCGAGGGCACGCTTCGAGAGTTTGCCAAGTTCAAGCCGGTCAATATGTGGTTCAGTTATCCAGTACACGCGCTTGATGAAACGGGCGTGTTAGCAGATATACAATTGGAAGAGAATGCGCCGAATTGGAAAAAGAATTTAGATAGTAAAAAGGGTAATGAGAAGAAAAAGAAATCTGCTGACGAGAGATTCACTACTGCTATGGATGCATTATTCGACGGAATTAATCCGGTCGAGTTGAGTGAAATGGTGGAATATTTTTCAACAGCAGACAAACCTGTCAGCGAAAAAACCATCAGAAGATGGGTCAAAAATAGAGATGATTTTGAAGTAAAAAACAATCAAATCACACCCAAAGAAGAGCCAGGGACAGAGTAGGGACAAGGACAAACCCGACAGACAAACCCGAGAGTGTCCCTCGGGAATGTCCTTGACTCTCAGAGACAAACCCGAGAGTGTCCCTGTGTCTCTGGAGTGTCTCTAGGGACAAAGACAACCCCGAGAATGTCCCTGAGAAAATGCACAACCATGCGGGTTTTTAGCTCTAGGGACAAACCCGAGAAACTCAGGGACAAAGCTAGGGACAGAATATCTCCCTCCTTGAGGAGAGATATTTAGGAAAGTGTCCCTGAGAGTTCAGAAGAACAGGTACAGGAACAGGGGCGATTGAGCTACGCCCCCTGTAACCCTGTAACCCTGTCCTTCACTCTGAACTTAAGCGCGTATAAAAGAAGAAAGGAAAAAATAAAAAATGGGACGTCGAAAGAAAAAATATTCAGTGAATTTGGAAATAGGCAAAAAAATGCCACCACTTTATCACACGTTGCCTGGGCAAGATTTTTGGTATTCCGATTCTGAAGTCTTAAAATGGGTTGCAAATCAACCGACTCTTTTAAACTGGGTGAAAGACCAACTAAAAACAGCTGGTTACATCGTCTACAATCCAGAAACTGGTCAGTGGAAAGGTGTGGACTATGATGATTGAATTCTTTTTACCAATGGGAAAAATTCCGACAACTACCCACCAGCAAAAAAAGGTGAACGTCCGATTTGGGAAGCCAATATTTTATGAGCCAGAGGATCTAAAAAACGCCAGGGCGAAATTTGAGAGCTTGCTTGCCCAGCATGTGCCTCCTGATAAATTTAAAGGAGCCGTTCGACTGACAGTAAAGTGGTGCTTCCCGCGTATCAAAAAAAGCTATGATGGCCAGTACAAGACCACAAAGCCAGATACAGACAATCTCCAGAAGCTACTCAAGGACTGCATGACGAAACTTGGATACTGGAAAGATGATGCACAAGTGGCCAGCGAGATTGCTGAAAAGTTTTGGGCAGACACAGTCGGGATCTATATCAAAATTGAGGAATTGCCATGAAAATCAATTATATTGATTTCTTCAGCAGAGTTATTCCGGAATGGATGTCGCGCAGCAATCAGAAAAGTCAAGAGGTCGGTTTTGGTTCGGATGCCTATTGGCTGTGGGCAGTGTCGTCGATTAGCGAAATTTGTAAACAATACAATGATGATGAGCTGGTGACGGAGCAATTCGGATTGCTATTTAGCTGGCTTGAGAAACAAGCAGGAGGAGATAAAAGAAAATGAATAAGCAGGAATTGATTGAGAAATATAAAGAATATGAAAATGGTTTATTTGATATTGGAGCAAGGGCAGCTTGTCAGCTATTTTTAAAAGATTTGGAACAACTAGACGAACCGCAACCAGTCAAAGTTCCGCAGTTTGTGGCAGATTGGATTGAGGTTTGTAAAGAACATTTAACAACTAGTCTATATACTGCTATGACTCCAAACTTTATGAAAGAACACAACCAAAGTTTCGATTTTATATTATGGATTAAAAAGGCGAGCAACCAAGACCTCTTCGCTCGCGCATGGCTGGACGGCTACGAGGTCGAGAAAGAGAAGCGGTACTTGGTGAAGGTGAAAGGTATGAATCGTATCAATGGATGTCTAGCCAATAACAAAAAACTTGCTACTTGGTACTTTGGTATAAGTGGTAATTCTAAGAATCATCGCACAAATCACACCCGAAAAGAACTAGAAGAAGCCAATTTCGGCTGGGTATTCGATTGCCCAGGCATTGATATTGAGGAGGTGGAGTGATGGTACAAACACTTGAACAAGCTAAAAAAACTGAAAACAAACGCA
Organism: Streptococcus mitis; assembly: GCA_032481955.1. GTDB lineage: Bacteria > Bacillota > Bacilli > Lactobacillales > Streptococcaceae > Streptococcus > Streptococcus mitis_DQ. The sequence goes on from JAWERV010000014.1 coordinate 16,581, forward strand.
TAAAAATACCTAAGGAAATCAGACCGTTTGATGTAGGTTATCGAGTAGTGAACAAACACGGTCAAGCGCTTGCCTTAAAAAACGGAGCAAGTATATTCAGTTTGCCATCATTGGCTGAAAAAGCTATAGAAAAAGAGTTTGGAAAAAATGATCCAAACTTTGATATTGAAAAACATTTCGTTGAAGAGGTCGCTATTGTCAATTTAAGTAAATTTCATAGTTATTTTGAGGAGGTGGAGTGATGAATATAAAAGATTTGGAAAAAGCAGGAGAAATCAGGCAACAGATTAAAGAACTTGAAAAGTTTATCAATCGCAAAAAAACTCCCCTTGAAGAAGCTTTAATATTGAGACAAGAACCGAAATTTAGGTTATCAATTAAAAATTGTACATTTTATTCTGATACAACGTTGTTTATTACATCTGAAGTTTTATCAGATGCGATTAAGGTTGCTTTGACGCGAACAATCGAGGATTTAAAAGAGCAGTTGATAGAGTTAGGAGTTGAAGTAGAATGAAACGTTTTATCGCAATCTGGATTCTGCTATCTGCTGGATTGAATATCTGGCAGATGGACAGGATTCGAGATTTGGAAGAGAAGAAGCCGATGGTTATCTACAAGGCGGATAACGCAGGGGCTGAGATATTCGGTAAGGTCGTCGAGAAAGGACGACACGGCAGGCTATACACGCTTACGATACGTGACTACGGGGTGTTCGTGGTTACGAAGGAGCAGTGGGATAAAGTTAAGGTCGGGGATGAGGTGATGTTATGACACCAGTTGAAATTTGGGCTAGTCAGGAGCTAGACACTAGTTCTGAAAAACTAGCGGAAGTAGCAGCATTATTTGAAGTATAAGCTATGATTTTGTTCTTTGAAAACTGAATAATGAATGGGTGCGAGAACTTTTTGTTGAAAAATAAAAAAGTAACGCAAAAAGTATTGACTTAATGCGTTACAAATAGTATAATAGTCTATGTAAGGTTGAGAAATCTAACAAATCCAACAGAAAGGACTTAGCAGATGGCTAAACACGACAAGAAAAAAAGATGGTTTCCCAAAGCGAAAGAGGTCACAATCGAACTCAACCTCAAATTCCTTAAGATAACCATCAAATTCTAATGGGAGAGGGGCGAAAGCCCCAAACCCTGTTGTTTAGTTCATTCTAGCATAAGGAAAGGTAAAAAGCAAATGAAAGATAATGTACTTTACCACAAGAAGTTCAAGCGTGCAGAAATTACGATTGAGCGGACGACCTTGAAAGAAAAAGTTCAAGGTGTTGTTGGCATTGCTGTCCTTGCCTTGGCTATTTGGTATTTTACTAGATAGTTATGGCAAAGAAAATGGGGCGACCTCTAAAAGGAGAGAGTAAGCGGAATAAATCAATGACCGTCAGAATAACTGAGGATGAGTTTGATTTGATTTCAGATGTTTCTATGAAGTTAGGAATTTCTAAATCAGATACGATTATACAGGCTGTTGAAGAGCTTGCTCAACGTTTAGAGGAATAAAAAAGCACGAAGTATTCCACCGACCAAAGCGATTACTTCGTGCAACCTCGCACCCACTCATAATGAACAGGATACGCATATAGTATACCATGCGTACCCTTATTCATGCAACAGTTTTTATAGAAAGGGTACGCTTTTTGCGTACAGAAAATCATGGAAAATCAAGATTTTATCAACGAATTACATATGGCATTTAGGTCAGAAGCAAGGACTGAGGATTTAGAAAAGTGGGACGCACTTCTAGCTGCAATCGTCAGAAAACATTTTCCAGAGGAACAGGCGAGAGTATTCTTTGATGTTCAGGCAACTTTTATGGCAGTTTTTGCCAATGATCTAATCAATTTTATTATTAACTTTTTTACAGAAGAAGAGGAAACAAAATGAATAATTTAATTACAATCACAGTTAATGAAAAACAAGAACCAGTTGTATCTGGTTGTCAATTGCATGAGGCGTTGGGAGGACGGTGATTTAATTGACGGTAAAAAGACAAGAGAAAATTGATTTTAGTAATGAGTGTGAATGTCTTGTTGATTATTCTGAATTAGAGAAGGCAATCTTGTGGTATCAGAAAAAACCTTCTTTAAGGAGGAAGAAGATATATTTACACGGTCACTATCCTGCGGTTTCAATTCATAACGAAAAGATTCATATACATAGACTTTTAATGCAATACTGGTTGAAAACAAGAATTCCATTTGAGTATAGTGTGCATCATTTGAACGAGAATAAGTTAGATGCAAGAAAAGAAAATCTATCTTTGATATTAAATAAGGCTCACAATAGAAAGCACAATAAAGGACGCATTTTTTCAGAATCTCATAGGAGAAAAATCGGTATGGCAAATCATAATAGAAAAGGTTTGAAAATGAAAAAGCGTGTTCTTATACCATCAGAAGAGTTGAAAGTCTTTCTAAACGAAGGTAAGTCAATAAATTGGATTGCATCATATTATGGGTGTGATTGGTCTACTGTTAGAGCGAGAATCTACGAAAATCCAGAGATTTTGGAGGATAAATAATGAACCCAGAAACAATTGATAACGTAAATAAACCAAGCCACTACCAAGGGGCTAACGGTCTTGAAGGTATTGAAGTGATTGATAATTTTATTGGTAATTTGCAAGGAAAGGCAGCATGGAGCTGGGGCAATGCAATCAAGTATATGTTACGGTTCCAGAAGAAAAACGGTCTTGAAGACCTGAAGAAAGCCAGAGAGAAGCATGGCTGGGTCACTGTTAACGGTGCAGGTAGTGTGATCACGAATAAAGAATAAAATAAAAAAAGCCAAGACACACTCTGTCTCAGCTATAATCCAAACACTATTATTATAACATAAAGGAGACAGAGAGTGAATAAGGCTAAAGAGCTCTTGAAAGAGTTGCAGGATTTGGACATGGACATCCAAAGTCGTATAGACGAAATTAACGAGCTTGAGGCAGGTTTGCTCTCAAGTCCTAAGTGGATTGATGTCAAAGTCCAAGGTGGTCAAGCTAGAAAAGTTGATGATGTCTATACTCAGCTTGTCGTGATGAAAGAGGCTATAAAACAGGATACTAAGGAAGTTATTAACAGAAAGCTTGAACTAGGTAGAATGATTAACAGGCTTAAAAATCCCAAGCACAGGGCGGTATTAAGAATGACTTACATCAACAAAGGCACCGCTGATAGCGTTTGTTATGATTTGAAGATGAGTCGTACAACCTATTACAGGTTAAAAAATGAGGCGGTCTTAGCTTTGGAAGAAGTCATCTAACCTCATAGTGATCGTATGGGACTTTTTGGAACAGCACGGTTCTAAAAATCTGTTAGAATGGTAGTATCAAGAATTGAAAAGAGAGGTCTTAAAAAGGTCGCACATTGTGTGGCTTTTTTGATTATAAAAAAGGTGGTGATGGAAAATCGTAAAGAAGAACAGGAATAAAAGAAGCAGAGAACAAGTTGATGAGTTTGGTTTAAATAGCCGTGAACGTAATTTTGCAGATGAGTACATCGCTAATGGCAATAATGCAACACAAGCCTATTTAAAAATATATCCAACATCTGGCGAAGCTAATGCTGCTAACAAAGGTAGTGCATGGGTTAGAAAAGGTGAGATTTTAAACTACATCAGAATCAAAACTAAAGAACGACTAGATGCATCAGGGTTGAAAGCAAATGACATTATAGATCGTCTTATCGATATTGCTTTTGGTCGTCCAATCGTTGGATATAGTAAACAGACAGATAAAATAACGGGAGAAGTTATAAAGTACATTGAATACGAAGGTACGGCGCCTATCGACGAGCAGATAAAGGCTCTTGAATTGTTAGGTAAGTATCTCAAGTTATTCACCGACAGAGTTGAAGCTGATATTTCTGGAACGGTGGTGTTTGCGAATGAGTCAGACATACCAGATTAAACAGAACGATATTGTTGTAGACTTACCTAAGACTGTAGGAGCTGGGTACGGTCAGTTTTGGCGCTCAAGGAATCTTTATCGTGTAGTTAAAGGGTCTCGTGGTTCGAAGAAGTCCAAGACAACCGCTTTGAATTATGTTGTCCGTCTTTTGAAATATCCCTGGGCTAACTTGCTTGTTATTCGTAGGTATTCAAATACAAATAAACAATCAACTTATACGGATTTTAAATGGGCGTGTAATGTGTTAGGTGTGACTCATTTATTTAAATTTAATGAGTCTTTGCCTGAAATAACTGTAAAAGCGACTGGTCAAAAAATCCTATTCCGTGGTCTGGATGATGAACTTAAAATCACATCTATCACGGTCGATGTTGGTAGTCTTTGTTGGGCATGGTTCGAGGAAGCGTACCAAATCGAGACTGAAGATAAGTTTAGTACAGTAGTTGAGTCAATCCGTGGTAGCTTAGATGTACCTGATTTCTTTAAGCAAATAACGGTCACATTTAACCCATGGAATGAGAGACATTGGCTCAAGCGTGTGTTCTTTGATGAAGAGACGAGACGGGCTGACACATTCGCTACTACGACTACTTATAAATGCAACGAGTGGCTGGATGAAGTCGATATCAAGCGTTATGAGGATTTGTATCATACGAACCCCAGACGTGCTAGAATTGTGTGTGATGGCGAGTGGGGAGTTGCTGAAGGTTTAATCTACGAGAACGTGACTGTCAAGGATTTCGATAAGGATGAATTACTACGAGATTCAGCTAATAAATTATGTATTGGTCTTGACTTTGGTTTCACTCATGATCCAACTGCTTTGTGTTGTTCGTTGATAAATGATACGACGAAAGAGATTTATGTCTTTGATGAGGCGTATAAAGTCGGATTGGTAACCAAAGAAGTCGCTAAGATGATAAAAGATAAAGGTTACCAACGTTCTCATATTATAGCTGACTGTTCAGAATCCAGATTGATTGAGGAACTGAGATCAGAGCATGACATACCACGGATATTTAAGAGCCGCAAAGGTAAAGATAGTATTATGGCAGGTGTGTCCAAATTGCAAGGATACGCTATTTATGTGCATCCAGACTGTAAAAACATCATGGATGAATTTTACAGTTATTGCTACCAGCGAGATAAAGAAGGCAATTGGTTGAATAAACCAGAGGATAAAAACAACCACTTGATGGACGCTTTAAGATATAGCCTTCAATGTATCGATGGCAGTCAACCTAAAATCAAACTATTCAAAGGAGGTTTTTAAAATTGGCAAAAGTTTTTGTTAATAAACGAAAAGTCATTACGACATCAAGTGATGAAGTGACTGAAGAACTTGTTACTGAAGCAATCAAGCTTCACATGAGCAAGCTAGTCAAGAACTATGTTGAGAGTGAAGATATGTATCTCTCACAACATGAAGTCTTGAAGATGACTAAAAAAGATAGCTGGAAACCAGATAATCGTCTGGTTTTTAATTACGCAAAATATATTGTCGATACGTTCACAGGTTATCAACTTGGTGTTCCAGTTAAAATTAAGCACGAAAACGAAAACGTGAGCGAGTTCGTTGCTGATTTCCGTAAGATTAACGACATGGAAGATTCAGAGTTTGAACTTGCTAAGATGTCTAGTGTATTTGGTCATGCGTTCATTTATGTTTATCAAGACGAATACAAGCAGACCAGAGCGACTTACAACAGTCCAATCAATATGTTCATCGTGCATGATAATAGCATTGAAGAACGCCCGTTATTCGCAGTTAGGTACGTGTTTAATGAGAATAGCCAGACAGGTATTGGTCAGGTTATCACGAATGATGAGGTGATTGACGCTACTTTTTCAACTGGTGGCTCAGTAAGATTTGGTGAGCGTACTCAGCACATCTATAGTTCCATTCCAGTTGTTGAATTGATTGAGAATGAAGAGCGACAAAGTATTTTTGAAAGCGTAAAGACCTTGATTAACGCTTTAAATAAGGCAGCAAGCGAGAAAGCGAATGATGTGGATTATTTCGCAGACGCTTATTTGAAAGTGTTGGGTGTTGAACTACAAGATGAAGATGCTAGTCAAATCAGAGAGAACAGGATTTTCAACCTTTGGAAAAACGGCGACGGGCCTTTGCCTGAAGTCAATTTCCTTGAGAAGCCAAGTTCAGACACGACTCAAGAAAATCTGATCAGCTTGCTGAAAGAGTCTATCTTTGCCATTTCTATGGTTGCCAACATGTCAGAAGCTGAGTTTGGAAATTCATCTGGTACTGCTCTTGCTTTTAAACTGCAAGCAATGGATAATCTTGCTCGCATGAAAGATAGAAAGCTACAATCTGCATTTAATCGCTTGTATCAGATTGTGTTCAGCGTACCTTTGACAACTGTCTACGAGGACGCATGGTCTGGTTTAACTTATACGTTTACCAGGAATGTACCAAGAAACATCCTCGAAGAAGCGCAGATTGTCGGACAGTTATCTGGACAAGTGTCAGAAGAGACTAAGCTATCTGTTTTATCTATTATCGATGATCCACAGAAAGAAATCGAAAGAATGGAAAAAGAAGAGGAAGCTATGGGCGACCTTGAAACTCGTTTGGAAAAACAAAAAATCTACTCAGATGCTGAAATAGATGAAAGTCAGAAAGTTATAGCAGATGTTGGCCAATAAGTATTGGGAAGATAGGTATCGTGCTGAAGAAAAGGCTAGAGAACTAGCAGATAAGAGAGTAGCTTATCAGTTGCATGGTGTCTATCAACAACACGCTAACAATATTCAGAAAGAAATTGATAGCTTTTGGCAAAGGTATGCTGATAAAGAAGGTATCACGAAGCTAGAAGCTAAACAGAGAGCTGATAGACTTGACATGATCAATGTTGAGTTTAAAGCTAAGCAACTGGTCGAACGTGCTAATCGCCTGAGACAGCGTGGTCAGAAGGTTACTAGCAAGGATTTCACAAAAGCAGAAAACGACTTGATGAGATTGTATAATCTCAAGATGAAAACAAGTCGTCTTGAAGTGTTGCAAGCGAACATCAAACTTCATCAGTATGATTTGGCATTGAATGAGCTTGAAATCATAGATAAGCATTTGACTGAATCAATTAGACGTGAGAATCTGTTTTCAGCTGGTGTTTTGAATATGACGCTCGGTAGTTTTGAAGCTTCAAAAGTATCAGCAGATACGATTATATACGCGAATTTCTACGGATCTAATTGGTCTACTAATATCTGGACGAGACAGAACGAATTACGAGATATTGTCAAGAAAGGCGTTGCTGATACCGTGTTAAGAGGTAAAGGCACAAACGTTCTGATTAACAATCTTAGGAAAGAGTTTGATGTCTCTTATGGCTATGCTAGACGGTTAGCAGTGACCGAATCAGCAAGGGTATACTCAGAGGCACAGAAAGCTAACTACGAGGTTAATGGTGTTGAATGGTTTGAAGTCATGACTGAATTAAAAGCGTGTAAAATCTGTCAACCATTTAATGGCAAGCCTGCAAAAGTATCTGAGTTAGTTCCAGCATTGAACGCACCACCATTTCACCCTAACTGTCGATGTACGACAGTACCGCATTTTAGGAAAGATGCAAATCGCTATGGAAGACGTGATGATACGGATTATAAAATCCTGAACAACAAGTATGTTGCGAAAGATGAGGAAAAGGTGTATAATCAGGGTGTGGATAGAAATAAAGATCCTGATAAGCGCCGACCGGTTAATATCACTAAACAAAAAGAACTACTGAGAAGTTTTAAAGATTCAGGTGGTTTTGTATGGCAAGATGACCAAGCAGTTTCCTACTTGAAAAATCGAGGAGTGGATGCCTGTTGCTTGGATTATGACATGATTGTTTTACAAAAAAAGCCTCTGATATCAGAAATATTAGAGGAACTATTTCATGCTAAACAATTTAAAGATGGCTTGATTACAGATAGTCGAGAGAGTCAATTGTTAGCAGAAATAGAAGCTCAAAAGTACTTAATATCTGTAGCGAAAGAGTATAATATCCCAAAATCTGAACAAAGACAAACGGAGATTGCTCTAGAAAATTACAAGAAGGAATTGAAGGAGTTGGAGAAACATGAAAAATAAGATTATTGATGTTTATAAAATTGCAAACCGTCTTGTTTCTGTCACTGTTGAGAACCCTGATTTCTCAAACTTGAGGATTAATCAATTTGTGGATATTGGAGGAAAAAAATACAAAGTTCATAGTATTCCATTTTTCAGATCAACACCTCCTAAGTCCGTCTTAAAACAGGACACTTTTACCATTGATTATACTGAGGATGAGCTACTCGGTAAAAAAGCAATATTTAGCTAATTATAAAAGCACCTAGAGCAATCTAAGTGCTTTTTTTATGCTCAGAAAGGATTAAAAAAATGAAATACAGAAAGAAACCAGTTGTAATTGAGGCGGTTCAGTTCGTAGATACAGAAGAATCAATTTTGGAGTTATCAAAATTAGGATTAGATCCAGTTCGTGTAGATTATGCTGATTTGGATAATCCAGTTTTAAAGATAGAAACACTTGAAGGATTGATGATTGCAACAGAAGGTGACTACATTATCAAAGGCGTGCAAGGTGAATTTTATCCGTGCAAGCCTGACATCTTTAAAGAAACATACGAAAAAGTAGAGGAGTAAAGACATGTTTATTTGGGATTGGGTATCAATCGTTTTCGGGTGGTTGGTATTTTTGTTTTTAATGCTGTTTATCATAGCATTTGTAAAAAAAGTGATTAAAGAAATCAAAAAATAATCTAACCGTATGGAATCCCGTACGGTTTTTATATTGTCCGAACTTTGACGACATTAAAAGCCAAGGACATCAGTCCACTCGGACTTAAAAGGAGGGCCTCAAATGGCAGAAGATATTAAAGAACCTGTAGTTGAACCTGAACTTGAACAAGCTAGCACTCAAGAAGAAGTGGAATCTACAGAGAAGACATTCACACAAAGCGAAGTTGATGATCTAATCAAGAAACGCTTGGCTAAACAAGAAAAGTCATTCGATAAACGAATGCAAGAAAAGCTTGATGAAGCCGAAAAGCTACGTCAGATGAACGAAGCCCAGAAAGCAGAGTATGAGCAGGAAAAACAAAGAGCATACATTGCTGAATTGGAAGCTAAAATCAATCGTAGCGGACTTGAACGAGAAGCCACTAAAATGCTTTCTGAGGGCGGTATTGCAGTTGATGATAAAATCCTAGGTCTTGTTGTTAAAGATACCGCAGAGAGCACGCAGGAGGCTGTAGAAAGCTTTGTAGCTTTGGTGAATGACTTAGCCGATAAGAAAGTCGGTGAGAAGCTAAAAGGTAAGACACCGAAGAAGATGGAAGACACTTCAGCTGGTGAAATTACCAAGGAACAATTTAACAGAATGGGTTATCAGAGTAGAAATGAACTGCTTCAAAATAACCCAGAACTTTATCATAAATTGAAAGGATAATAGATAATGACACAAACTAAACTTGCACAGATGATTAATCCTGAAGTGATGGCTGACATGGTATCGGCTAAGCTTGACAAAATGATTAAATTCACACCACTTGCTTATGTTGAACGCATGCTTGTTGGGCAACCAGGTACTACTATCACAGTTCCTAAATGGGAATACTCTGGTGATGCTAAAGACATAGCTGAAGGCGAAGCAATCACTCCAGACCAATTGACTACTAAGAAATCAACCATGGAAATCAAGAAAGCTGGTAAAGGTATCGAACTTACTGACGAAGCGGTTCTTTCTGGTTACGGTGACCCAATTGGCCAAGCTACACATCAAATTGCATTGGCGATTGCTAACAAAGTAGATAATGATTTGGTTGAAGAAGCTAAAAAAGCTACTCAATTCGTAGCTGAAGCACCTACAACTGGTGATGCACTTGATAAAGCCTTGGCAGTGTTCGCAGATGAAGAAGATGCTCGCTATGTTGCTCTTTTGAATCCTGAAGATGCAATTGCTTTGCGTAAAGATACTGCTAAAGAGTGGGTTCGTGGTTCAGAAATCGGTGCTAATATCGTTGTTTCTGGAACTTTTGGCGAAGCACATGGCGTTCAAATCGTACGTTCTAAGAAAGTTGAAAAAGGGAAAGGTTTCCTTGTTAAAGTTTCAGCTGTTGGCACAGATACAGATGATGTTGCTAAATACGGGGCGTTTGTTATCAATCTTAAACGTGATGTAGCTATTGAAACAGACCGTGATATTCTCAAGAAAACAACTGTTATCACCGGGGACGAACATTATGGTGTTTACTTGTACGACCCTTCTAAAGTCGTTAAATTCGGAGGTGCTTAATGGGAATGATGTTACGACGACATCATCCTAAAAAGCCTGCTGAAACTGAAGCTGTCAATTACAGCGACTTAACGGTTAAAGACTTAAAAGATATCGCCAAAGAGCGCAATATCGAAGGTTATTCAACATTAAACAAAGAGGACCTTATCGCAGTTTTGGAGGGATAACATGGCAAATATCACTCAAGCAAAGATATTGCTAGGGATTGAGGATAATCTTCAAGATAAGTTGCTCACAACTATAGCAATGTTAACAACTGCTAATTTTTTAGCCTATGCAGGCGTGGATGATGTCCCAGAAGGCCTTGAGTATATCATTACTGAGGTCATTATTAAGCGATTTAATAGGATAGGTGCTGAAGGGATGAGTAATCATTCCCTGGAAGGCACGTCTATGACATTTAACTCTGATGATTTCAAAGAATACGATAGTGTGATTAAGCGAGTTTGCTCAAAAACTTTTAATGCGGGGTTTAAGATGCTATGAGATATAACGAAAGAGTAGAGATTATCGCTAAGAAACAAGAAGAGTATGACCCACAGACAGGCGAATATACTTCTGGCGAAGATGAAGGTTTGATTGTTCCAGTTCATGTTATGGACTTGGGTATTGATAAACAAGTCGCAGTCTTTGGTGAATATAAACGTGGTTCGAAAGTGGTTTATTTCCAAAATGCTCCTAAAATCGCATTCACTTATCTCAATTATCAAAAAGAACGCTATAAATGCAGGGTAGATAAGCAGTCTGGGAGAGTGTTCTACTTAGAGAAGGACAACTCTATTGGGTAATATACGCTTTGAATTAAAAGGCCTTGATAAACTTCAAGCTAAGCTACAGAGAGTGGCTAAGATGGAAGAAGTGGAGCATATTGTCGAAGAAAACGGCAAAGCTATGCTAGAGAAAGCAATTAAGAACACTGAGAAATTCAGAGGTCATTATAGAGGCAAGAAGCTTATAAAACCAACTGGAGCCACCAAGCGTTCGCTTTCTGAAAACAGTAGCAAGATAGATAGGTTTAAGTATAGAGTAGCGCCTGGGACTGATTATGCTGCTTATGTTGAGTTAGGAACTCGCAAAATGAGCGCACAAAAGTATATCAAGCCAGCTTTTGATGATCAGAAAAAACTCTTTAAGAGAGATTTGGAAAGGTTGGTTAAATGAAATCAAGAGAACAAGCAGTTTTTGACAGCGTATTTAAACGTTGTCTTTTTTTAGGTTACAAAACGTACGATTATAAACCAGACGATAACGTGCCTTATCCATTCGTTGAGTTGGAAGATACTACTTCCATACTCGTTCCAAATAAAACGGATGTAAAAGGCACTGTTGAGTTGGTTTTGTCAGTGTGGAGTACCCGTAAAAAACGCAAACAAGTATCAGATATGTGTTCGAGTATCTTAGCTGAAGTGATGAAGATTAGTGAGGCAGATGGCTATCATCTAGCTTTGAATATCTCGCAGTCTACAATATCGCTTTTTGACGATAACACGACAGTCGAACCACTGAAACGTGGTCGTGTTCGTTTAGTATTTACAATTTTATAAAAGAAAGAGGATAAAAAATGCCAATTGCAAAAAAAGGGATTGACAGTATTCTATTGTTCCGTTTGCTAAATGAAGCAAGCAAAGCAGATGGTGCTAAATTAGCATTCCAGACTGAACATTCATCTGAAAAGAGCCGTGATGCTAACTCAGTTAAGACAAAAGACGGTGTTCTTCAATCGGTCGGTGGTATTGAGGTTTCAATCACTGCTACAACGATCATGGCAGAAGATGATGAACTTGTTGCTAAACTTGAAAAAGCAATGGATAAGGGTGAACTTATCGAAGTTTGGGAAATCGAGAAGAATGCTAAGAAACAAGGTGACAAATACGAGTCAGTGTACTATCAAGGTTACTTGACATCATTCAAGAAAACTAAGAACGCTGAAGATCTGATTGAGTTAGAACTTGAAATTGCAGTAAATGGTACAGGTGTCAAGGGATATGCTACTCTTAACGCTAGCCAAGCAGAGGTGGTACAGTATGAGTTTGCTGACACTACTAAAACAACAGCTAGCTCACCAAGTCCTGTAACTTCAGTATCTAGTGTTCCTGGTATCGGTGGGTAGAAATTAAGAGAGGTTCACACCTCTCTTTTTTATTGTATTTTTTAGAAAAAAAGGAGAAACAACAATGCAATTAGTAATCAAAGATAAAACTTACAACGTGAAATTTGGCGTTAAATTCGTTCGTTCACTAGATAAGGCTTATCCAATCGAACAACAAGGTTTGAAATTCGGCATGGCTCTATCTGCTAAAATTCCAGAACTGTATGCTAAAAATATCGCTTCATTAGCTGATATCATCTACCACGGAACAGTTACAGAAAGCCCACGACCTTCCTTGGTTGATGTTGAAACATTTGTTGAAGAGCATGAAGATTTAGAGCAATTGTTTGATGATGTACTTAAAGAATTGAGTGAGTCAAATGCGGGTAAGTCTTTGATGTCGGAGATGAACCAAGGTCTCAAGGAATAGTTGAGAAATCATCTCTTGAAACGTTTGAGGAAATCATTATAAATTGTGTCCGATTTCTGAATATCACAGACATGAACGAGATTGGTCGTATGACAATGTATGAGTATGATTTGTTAATGACTGGGGTGTTATTGAGAAAGCAAGATGAAGACGAACTCTTACATCGGTCTGCTTGGCTGTCTAGACAAGTAGAAGCTACTAAATCGGACGGTAAAACTCCTTTGTATAGAAAATATAGTGATTTTTACAAGAAAAAAGATACTACGAAACATAAGTATCAACTTTCAGATAAAGAAAAACAACTCTTACTGAGAGCAAATATGTAACGAAAGGAGGTATATAATGGCAGAAACTTATTCAGTCGAAGCGGTACTAACTGCGGTTGACAAAGGAATGAGTTCTACTTTGAACGGTTTACAGAAGGCAATCAACGGACTTCAAAAAACATCATCCGCATTTGATACGATTTCACAAAAGAGTGGTTCAATGTTTAAATCGATGTTGGGTGCTAACTTGGTTAGTTCAGCAATTGGTTCAGCAGTTGGCAGCATTAAAGGCTCTTTAGGTGAAATGGTCGGAGAGTTGAATAGTTCCAAGAAAGCATGGGACACGTTTGACGGAAACCTTAGTAAGCTAGGTTGGGGCAAAGACCAAATCAACCAAGCTAAAGAGGCCATGCAGGACTACGCTACCAAGACTATCTACTCAGCTTCAGATATGGCAAGTACATTCTCACAGATGGCTGCAATCGGTCGTGAGGATAGTGGCCAGTTAGTTGAGGCTATGGGTGGTCTTGCCGCATCCGCGGAAAATCCTAAGCAAGCGATGAAATCCTTGTCACAACAAATGGTACAAGCTCTAGCTAAGCCGAAAATCACTTGGCAAGACTTCCGTATCATGATGGAACAGGCACCAGCAGGTATGAGTGCAGTAGCCAAAGAAATGGGATTGTCACTCAATGAACTGATTACCAAAATCCAAGACGGACAGATTAAAACCGAAGATTTCGCTGAAGCGTTTAAACGTGCAGGGATGTCTATGCAGGGCATGGCTACAAGTTACAAGACGATTGACCAAGCGTTAGACGGTTTGAAAGAAACGTTAGCGAATAAACTCAAGCCAGCTTTTGACGCGTTGTCTAAAGCAGGTATCAAGGCTCTTGAAGCAATTATGAATCAGCTTGATAAGATTGATTTTAAGAAGTTAGCGACGGGTCTTGAAGAGGTTCTAAACAAGATTGATTTTAATGCAATTGTTGAGAAAATAGCGTCATTCGTGAGTACATCTGTTGCTAAAATCAAGGAATTTTGGCAAGGTTTCTCAAATACAAGCGCAATTGCTGACTTCAAGAAGGCATTGAGCGAAGTTTGGGAAGCTATTAAGAAAGTAGCATCAGCTCTTTCCGGTGGCGACATGGCTTCTTTTGGTGAAAAGATTGGTAAAGGATTGAGTATAGCATCTCAAGCTATCCAGTCGTTTGCTAAAGTAGTTCAAAGTCTAAGCCCTGATCAGATAAGAGCGATAGCGTCTGCGTTTCTTGCATTTAAGACTGCGCAAAGAACAACGAAATTAGCGACGGATGCCTTAATCGGGCTTAGAGGTGCAGTAAGTGCGACTAAATACGTTTTTGGTGGAATGGTTAACGCTGGGAATGTCGGAAAAGCCTTATTTGGCATCGCCAGAGGTTCTAAGGCTGCTAGTTCAGCCTTGTATTTCATGTCTGAAACATCTACGCTTGCTAAGGTTGCAGTAGGCGGTCTGAATATCTTCAGTAAAATAGGCGGATGGATTGGCCCAGCAGTTACTGCGATCGTTGGTTTCCTTGGTCCTGTCGGTTTGGTGATTGCTGCAATTGTTGCAATCGGTGCAGCGATCGTTGTTCTTTGGAATAAAAGCGAGGGCTTCAGAAACTTCTTTATCGGCTTATGGGATGGCATTGTTAACGTCGCTTCAAATGCTTGGCAAGGTATTCAAAACGCTTGGAATGGTGTTGTTGAATGGTTCTCTAGCCTTTGGAATAGCGTCAAAGAAACGGCTTCAAATGCTTGGAATAGTTTCGTAGAAAAGGCTCGACCGGTTATCGATGCTATTAAATCCGCATGGAATACTATTTCCGAGTTCTTCTCTAATCTTTGGTCAGGAATTAAATCTTTTGCTTCAGATGTTTGGAATAGCTTCTTAGAAGGCGCTCGTCCTATTGTCGAAGGCTTGATGAACGTCTGGAATGCTTTAAAAAATTTCTTTTCAGCATTGTGGGACGGGATTGTTTCAGTGGCTACAACTGTTTGGAATGGTATTGTTGAAGTAGTGATGCCAATCATTGAAACAATCAAGACCGCTTGGAATAGCCTAGTAGAGTTCTTTACCAATCTATGGACTAGTATTATTGAAGGTTTTACGACCGCATGGAATGGATTTGTTGATTTTTTGACCCCTGTTGTCGAAACAATAAAAGGATTATGGACTGGTTTCTCTGAATTTATGTCTACTATCTGGAACAGTATCGCAGAGGTTGCAACGACAGCATGGAATACACTTCAGCCGGTCATTGAGACGGTTTGGACCGCTATTCAGCAGTTTATAACAAGCGCTATCGAAGTTATCCAAAACGTGATTACGACAGGGATGCAGATTGTTCAAGAGGTATGGAATGCGGTTTGGACTGTGTTTACTACAATCGTTCAGACTGTTTGGACAGTCATTTCAACAATCATTTCAACGGTACTGAATGTAATAGCAGGTATTATCAACACAGTTACATCTATTATCAAAGGCGACTGGAGCGGTGCTTGGGAGAATATTAAAGGTATAGCGCAGACTGTTTGGGAAGGTATTAAGTCTGTTATCTCAACAGTAATCAATGCTATTAGTACTATTATTGGTACGGTTCTGGGAACAATTAAAAATACTGTAACAACGATCTGGAATGGTATTAAAGATTTTATTTCAAATACTATCAACAATATCAAAGGCACTGTTATCAATGTAGCTAATTCATTAAAAGATGGTTTTATGAATGTGTTGGATTCATTGAAAAATGGAGTTAGCAATGCAATTGATGCAGTTAAAGGATTCTTTGATAGATTGTGGAACGTTGACTTGAGTGGTGCTGGCCAAGCTATCATGGAAGGCTTCCTTGGTGGTTTGAAATCAATGTGGGGTGCGGTTACTGATTTCGTTGGTGGTATCGCTAGCTGGATTGCCGAACACAAAGGACCTATCTCGTATGACCGTAGATTGCTGATTCCAGCTGGTCAAGCTATCATGAGTGGTTTCAATACTACTTTGATGGGTGGTTTTGAAGATGTCAAAGGCAATGTATCTGGAATGGCAGATGGAATCCGTTCGATGTTCGACGATGCAGGTTCTAGAGTTTCAGCAATGTCAAATGCTTTGCAGGGCAATTTCTCTAATAACGTATCTGGTACATTATCAGCTACTTATGAAGTCAACCAGACGAAAGAACCAGCTATTATTAACCTCGCTCTTGGTTCAAATGATTTCAGAGCCTTTGTTTCTGACATTTCGAATATCCAAAGTAAAGAAGAAAGGATAAGATTAAAGGCTCAAAGCCTTTAATGGTGTTTTAAATGTATACTTTTAACGACACAATCAGAGGCACGCCAACATTTAACTCTGGCCTAGAAGTTCGTTTTGGTGATGTGAGCCTCAATCGAGAAATGAATAACGAGGACGGAACGTTCTTTGTGGCCAATACCACAGGACGGGATGTCCTTGATTTTCATCATGAAACTGCAACTATCAAAGGTCGAGACGGTCAATATCTCTATGGTGCTACTTATAAAGAACGTGAGATAGAAATACAGGTTAAACTAACAGGATTTACTGATTTAGGTATGCGGAAGCAGTACGAGCGCCTAAATCGCTTGTTGTTTTCCCGTCAAGCTAAGAAATTAGTGTTTGGTGATGATTCAGGGAGACATTATAAAGCTATATTTTCAAAGGTTAAAAAACCAGAACTGGAAGATGCTAATGATACAGTTATCAAGTTGCATTTTATCTGTCACGACCCGTTCAAGTATACCGAGCCTAAAACTGCGACAACAAACAAGATAACCTACAATGGAGACTTTCCAACAGAGCCTATTTTGAGACTAACAACGCAAGCAGGCTCTGAAATTCGTATCTTACATCTTGAAACACAGAAGTATATCAGATTGAAGGCTACTTACATTCAAGGTTCAAATCTACTTGTTAATTGCGAGACTAGAGAAATCACGTTAAATGATAGAAACGAGTTGATGAACTTCGACATGGTTAATAGTCGATATTTCAAACTTCAAAAAGGTGTCAATACATTTCAAGTTGTAGGTGCTCTATTGAATAGTATTGAGTATAAAGAGGTGTTCGCATGATTTATTTATTTAATCAAACAGAAAAATTGATTGATGTCATCGATGAAGCGAGCCTTGCAGATTTCACTCATACGATTGAATTAAATCAGTTTGATAGAGCGAGCTTTGAAATTCCTGTTGATTACAAGCCTGAAATTATAAAAGAAGCCCAGTTTTTCGGATTTCAATCACGAGACAGGGCTTTTTGTTTGTTCAGGATTTCAGAAAAATCTTACGACATCGGTTTGACTATCCAAGGGATAGACAGAGCAGAAAGCGACTTGCATTCATTTATCATTGAGGATAAGCGACCAGGTGGAACTGCAAGTGATGTTTTAAGAGAGATTTTGAAGGGCACTGGCTACCAACTAGGCGATATTGACGGCTTGACAATCAATGGCAATATGTCTTTCTACTACATTTCTGTCAGACAGGCGCTTGTTAAATTGATTGAATCATACGCTTGCGAATTTAGAGTCAGATATACCTTTGTCGAAAACAAGATAATCGGACGATACATTGACCTAAATCAGCGTTTTGGACGCAAAACAGGGCATCAATTTGAATATGGTTCTAACATCCTCAACATAATCTATGAAGAATCATCTGACGAGGTTGTGACGGCTCTTATCGGCCGTGGCAAGGGTGAACAAAGCACGGATGAATCCGGAGAGGCTACGGGTGGTTATGGTCGTAGAATACAGTTTAAAGATGTATCGTGGTCTGTTGCTAAAGGTGACCCTGTCGATAAGCCTGCAGGGCAGAATTATGTAGCGAATGAGACTGCTAGAAACATCTACGGCTTGCATCAAAACGGTGTTATCAAGCATCGCTTTGGTGTTTATACGAATGAAGATATTGAAGATCCTGTCGAGTTGCTAAAAGCTACTTACAAGGAATTGCAACGTTTATCTGTTCCTATCGTCACATTCAAAGCCAATCTTTTGGATTTGGCCAATGCGATTGAGCAAGATATCTGGATGGGTGATAGTGTCGGGATTGTAAGAGACCAAATCGGAATAGCTTTTGAAGCTAGAATCCATAAGCTAATCATCGACAAGCTAGATGATAACCGCTCAGCCGTTGAATTGGGCGATTACCAGACATTACAAGCTAAAGACCGTTCTACTCGTCAACAAGCTATCAAAGATGCAGTAAGTGGCTTTAGTGAATCACTAATTAAAAAAGCTATTGCAAACGAGGTAGACCGTCGAAATAAGGAATTTGATGAAAAAATTCGTGTTAATAAGTTAGAGTTTGATAATGAACTACAACGTGCGAAGGAAAGAGCTGAAGAAGTCAAACGTCAAATCTCAAGCGAAATCGACAAGAAGTTTCAGTCGTTCGATAATACTTCAATTCAAGAAGCCAAGCGCAGGGCTGAAGAAGCCTTGAGAAATGCTGGCGCAAGCAGCATACTCGCTCAAGAAGCGAAACGAATTAGTGAGCGAGCAAGAGCAGACATTACTAATCTGCAGAACTCTTCTCAAAATGTGCTTAATCAGATTGAGTCGTTCAAGACTCAGTACGGCACTAAGCTAAATGAAGTTAAGAGCACTGCAGATAGTCTGTTTACTAAAATGGGAGCTGTTGAAACTTACATCAGCAAGGATGGTCAGCGACAAGAGAGTTTGCAACGTTATGCTCGAGACGAGAGCGCTCGTCAAGTTAGCGCAATTCGTGAGCAGATATCAAGAGACTATGTTGGAAAATCAACTTATCAAGAGGATGTGAGAGGTCTTGAACGTCGATTTAGTGCGATAAGCACGCAGACGAACAATGACATCGCTACAAAAATCTCTCAGTACAAGCAGACGGTCGATGGCCGATTTGCAAACCTTACCTATCAGATAGCTGGCAAAGCTAACCAAGTCGATTTCCAGCGTGTCAAAGAAACCAGCCAACTCTATGAGCGTATTATTGGCAGTAATGAGAACGACATCTCTAACAAGGTCGCTCGCATGGCTATGACCAATCAGCTGTTCCAGGTTGAGGTGTCTAAGAATGAAGGTCTGAAAACCGTTCAAAGACAAATCGCTGGGTCGTGGGCTGTTCAGAATATCAACAGTGCAGGCGATTTGATTTCAGGAATCAATCTGGGTGCTAATGGTCAAAATCGTATCGCTGGTAAACTGACTCACATCACTGGCGAAACCTTGATTGATAAGGCAGTTATCAAGTCAGCAATGGTTGACAAGCTGAAGACAGCCAATTTTGAAGCTGGTTCGGTCACGTCTACAATTATAGGTGCTGAAGCCGTTACTGCTGATAAAGTGAGAATGGACCAAGCCTTTGCTAACAAGCTAGTGGCAAGTAACATCTTCACAGATATGCTTGCTGCGAAAGAGGCATTTATCAACAAGCTTCGGTCTGTCGTAGTCACTGCGACCTTTCTAGAAGGTTTTCAAGGTAAAATTGGAGGTTTCAGATTTGGTCAATACAAAAACAGAAATGGTTATTTCATAACAGGAACTGACTCTGTTAGTGTTGGGATGGGTAACGGATCGAACGCTGGTGCGAACAGAAACGCATTCTGGGCGAATTGGGGTAATAACCTTGATATCCCTGGCCCCAAAGCTTGGTATGTCAATACAGACGGGAAGATGTATTGTAGAAATGATGTAGATTTCTATTCGAAAGTGGATTTCGCAAGTACATCAAAGGTTAATTTCTACTCTAGAATCAATGCTCCGAGAGGAATATGGATTGGCTATGATGATGTGGAAGGTGAAGGGGATAATCCTGATGGTGGATACAATAGAGTTGTCTGGTGGAGTCAAATCGTCACTGGGAAATGGAGACAACACGCTGGAATCACAATCGGTTCGGATAGAAAATTGAAAGAGAATATTGAACCGACATCAGTCAAGGCATTGGATAAAATAAATGCTTTAAATTTAGTCGCATTTGACTACATTAAGGATAAGACTCATGAAGAAATCGGTCTGATTGCGCAAGAAGTGTTAGATATTATTCCTGGTGCAGTCGAGAAATATGAGGGAGAGGATAATCATTTAACAATCAATTATTCAAAATTCGTACCTTATTTAATAAAGGCCATTCAAGAGCTGAATCAAAAATTGGAGGAAGTAGCATGAACGAAACACTGGATCAATTAGTGATGAACTCACTAGCAACTAAATTGGCTAAAAGTGAGTTGGAATCGGCTCAAAATGAGGCATTTTACCAACTTGCAACAAGCGAATTAAAAGCAATGAACGAGGTGCTGAAATACGAACCGGCTCTCAGAGAACTTTTCGAAGAAACAAAAGCTAAAATGCAAAAAGGAGAATAGAACATGACACAAACATACGAACTAGCAAATAACCCTTACTACCGTCAACCTGAGAACGTAACGATTGTTACCATCAAGAAAGAACATGGCCAACGATACAGTTATGAGCAAGCAGGTTTGTCTGGCGATCGAACACATGAAAGTCAGGAAGTGCTTATCCAGGCAGTTCTTGATGTGGTGAAGGCAGAACTTGACCCAGCTAGTGCAATCGTTCAGACGCAAGCAAAATTGGAAGAAGCGACTCATGAACTTGCTGAAACTAAAGCGAAACAGACGGCAACAGACCAAGCAGTTAAGCATAATCAAGAAGAAACTGACCGCTATGGTAAAATCATCCATGCGGTCGTTTTAAATGCTGTAGCAGGCAAGACAATCGCTTATGGAACTATCTACAAGGAATTGGTAGAGTTGATTCCACTTGCTGAAGTTGGTAAGCATTATATGGCACATGACTTGATTACCATTGAAGACCCTAACCATGCGGAAGTGAACGGTGAAGGTAAGCGTGTATTGGTTCAACTTAACCGTGAGTTCACATATAACGGTGAACCTGTCAGCGACTTTGCTCGCAACGGTCGTCTTGAACTTGACGGAACAGGTGCAGCATGGAAGTTTGAACTTAAGGAATAGAGGTGTTTTATGGCAGAATTTGAACGTTTAATTGTCCAAATCTTCCTCTCTCTGATTCCTGTTGTCGGACTTTATTTCTCAATGAAAGACCGAGCTACCAAGCAGGAGAATCGCATTACCGCGATGGAAAAAGACATCGAGAACCTACGTGAATTTAAAGAATCAGCAAATAAACGTCTGGATAACCACGACGAACAGAATAAGGCTATCTTGGTTCTAGCTGAGCAAGTTAAATCATTAGGTGAAGATGTCAGAGAGTTGAAAATATTGTTCCAGAGTAAAACTTAAGAAAGGGGCGCAGAATGGCTTATGTTCTTAATTCAACCAATCTTGAACAAGTAGACGGTGGATTTTTAGTCAAGCAAGGCGATGTGGCTTCCACATTTGCCTTTTCTTTGCTTGATGAAAATCATGATCCGATTCCACAGCTTGAAGGACAAGAGGCATCTATCACGTTGACGAGAGGCGAGGAGCAATTACGCAAAACGACAGTCGTGACTAATGGCGCAGTTGCTTTTAATCTGGGCATAATTTTACCTGCTGGCACATATCGAATCGAGGTAGTTGTTGCAGGATATGTATTTCCCAGCGACGACTCGACTCAAATCCAAATCACAAAATCAGATAAGAATCTGGTCACAGAGGAAGTTCATGCTCTTAAGGAGCTGGATATTGCTGAAGAAGTCAAGAAGCAGCTTGCAGGAAAAACTGTAAGTGGTGATGGCATAGTGAGTCAGGAATTTCCTGACTTGCTCTTTTACTATAATTTAGGAAAGGTGTAGAAATATGGACACAACAAAATTAACGGCATTCGCACAAGCGGTCGGAGTTGACATCAAGGAATTGAAACAACTGCTTAACGGCAAGATTGACAATGCGACAGTCACACAATTGATTGAACAAGCTAAAACCGCAGTTAAGAACGATATTTTAGGCGAGGGTGTTCCTGAAAACCTCAATACACTCAAAGAAATCGCTGAGAAGATTGCTGCAATGAGTGGAGATACTGAAGGCGCAGTCGTGCAAAAACTGGCTGACCTCGGTCGTCGTATTGACGAATTTGCCAATCTTGACTTGGTTGCAACCTATAACGCAGCGAAAGCGTAACCGTTATGAACAATTTAGAGGAATTTGCTAAAACGGTTGGCCGTGATGTCAAACGATTCGAAACGGATTACACAAGCAAAGCAGAGCTTGAAGCGAAAGATTACATCGAAGGGAAAACAGAATATCAAATCTTGAAACATCAAGTGGAATCTTTAGCGAAGCAAACGCAGACTTTGCAAGAACAACTGGCTCTTGTTAAACCTGCACCAAGACGGGCACCGATGGCTTACACTATCGACTTAAACAGTACACCTCCAATTGCATGGTTTGATAATGGATGCGGTTTGGATGTAGGAGGCAACCCTGTACTTTTAGGTAAAAGTGCAAACAAAGATTGGAGTCAATTTCCTCCTTTTTGGGATTTCCCAAACGCTATCCTGAAAACTTCACTGGCAATCGTTGATATCGATGTTTGGAAAAAAGCGAATTTCGATTATTGGCACGATACAGTAAAAGTACTGAATCCGCTAAAATCAGCAGATGATTACGATTGGACAAGAGCTAGATTGACCGAAAGAGACTCCATCCATGAATATCAATGGAATAATCAGAGAAATATCATTCGCGTTATGTATCAATTGGGGATTTGGAACGACAAAACAGTTGAACGCTTAGGCGCAGTAAGGCGCTAGAAAGGAAAAACATATGATTAACTGGAAAGTACGATTTAATTTAAAAAACAAAACATTCTTATTGCGAGTGGCATTCGCTTTAGCTTTGCCAATTCTTGCATATTTCAATCTCAAACTGGAAGATTTGGTTAGTTGGGGAGTTATCTTCGACTTGCTAGGTAAATTCTTTGCAAACCCTTATCTTGTAGGTTTGACGGTTGTAAACATCTTAAATATCATTCCAGACCCAACAACGAAAGGTCTGACTGATAGCAAGCAAGCACTTGAATACAAAAATCCGAAGGAGGATTAAAAATGAAGAAAAACGACTTATTCATCGATGTATCTAGCCACAATGGATACGATATTACAGGTATTTTGGAGGATATGGGTACACAGAATACTATTATCAAAATTTCAGAAGGTACGACCTATTTAAACCCTTGCTTATCTGCTCAAGTGGAACAATCTAACCCTATTGGCTTTTACCATTTTGCTTGGTTTGGTGGAGACGTAGAACAAGCAGAAGCAGAAGCACGCTACTTCCTTGACAATGTCCCTCAAAAAGTAAAATACTTGTGCCTTGACTACGAAGATCACGTTAGCGGAGATAAACAGGAAAACACAGATGCTTGTCTGCGCTTTATGGAAATTATCGCAGACGCTGGATATAAACCTATTTATTATAGTTATAAACCTTTCACGCTTGAGAACGTGGACTATCAGCAAATTCTTGCAGAGTTCCCAAATAGTCTTTGGATTGCAGGGTATGGGTTAAACGATGGGAACGCTGATTTTGAATACTTCCCATCTATGGACGGCATTCGCTGGTGGCAATACTCAAGCAATCCGTTTGACAAGAATATAGTGTTACTAGATGACGATGAAAAAGATATTTTGATCAGCAAAAACACTAGTACAGACCTTGACAGCGTAGCACAAGAAGTATTACAGGGTTTGTGGGGCAATGGGCAAGAACGTTTCGACAAACTAGAAAATGCCGGTTACGACGCTCAAGCTGTACAAGATAAAGTGAATAGTCTTTTAGGTGGCGAAGACACCGTGGATCTTAATACCGTAGCAAACGAGGTCATACAAGGCCTTTGGGGCAATGGACAAGAACGCTATGACAATTTAACGAGCGCTGGTTATGACGCACAAGCGGTTCAAAATCGAGTGAATGAATTGCTTTCTTAACGAACTCACTAAAAACTATATAAATCAAAAATAGATTACACCAACCGCAGGCAATAGCTTGCGGTTTTTTTGTTTGCAATAAAAAAAGCAGTGACCGAAATCACTGCTTATCAGTTGTAGCAAATTCATAAAGTTTTTCCGCTGTGAGAAGTGCCATTTTGTCCATGCTTGTTTTTCCTTTTCTGAGGTCAGAAACGGTAGTCCACGGAACTCCAGCACCTTGCGAAATAGTAGATGTAGACATCGAACTGTCTAACAATTCTTGAATAACTTTCCTCATCCTATTTGTCCTTTTTATTTTTTAGATAAATATATACATTGATTGCAATTATAAAAATAGCTATTGCACTGACCATTGCATTTCCTCTTTCTATTTGATAAAATAGAGGTGTGAGGGGCTTTCGCCCCCACCTCTTAGCGTTTACCTTTTCTTTTGCGGGATTTCGGTTTACGCTTTTTGTTTTGCCTTGCGACCGTTATTGCGGTCACTAGACTTGCGATAGCAGTTACTGTTTCAGGAATATTGTCTATTGCCTTTTCAAGTAACCTAAGCCAATCTTCTTTGTTCAATTTCATCACCCCCTTTCCTTATCTTGATTACATTATATCACGGCATACCGAGAATGTCAAGAGTTTTGATGAAGTTTTTTAAAAAAACAGGGGGCAAAAAAGGGGCAAAAGGTGTAAACTTTTGTGTTTTTATGGTATAAATTATATGTAAGGTATAACGCATAAAGGCTTATTTGGTAAGTTTTTTATCTTATCTCTTCCTATTTATATAGTAGAGTCCAGTTACTCTTAAATAA
>JAWERV010000015.1:0-40159 GCA_032481955.1 Streptococcus mitis
AATGAAAATCAAAGAGCAAACTAGGAAGCTAGCCGCAGGCTGTACTTGAGTACGGTAAGGCGACGCTGACGTGGTTTGAATTTGATTTTCGAAGAGTATAGACATTCAAAGACAAGGAAATAACGATGAACAATAAAATATTAGAAACATTAGAGTTCAATAAGGTCAAGGCCTTGTTTGAGCCTCATTTGTTGACTGAGCAGGGCTTGGAGCAATTGAGACAGCTAGCTCCGACTGCCAAAGCGGATAAAATCAAACAGGCTTTTGCTGAGATGAAGGAAATGCAGGCTCTTTTCGTTGAGCAACCGCATTTTACTATTCTCGCAACCAAGGAAATCGCAGGAGTCTGCAAGCGCTTGGAGATGGGGGCAGACCTCAATATCGAGGAGTTCCTACTCTTGAAGCGCGTACTTCTTGCTAGCCGAGAACTGCAAAGTTTTTATGCCAATCTGGAAAATGTCAGCTTGAAAGAATTAGCTCTTTGGTTTGAGAAATTACATGATTTTCCGCAATTACAAGGAAATCTCCAAGCCTTTAATGATGCAGGTTTTATTGAAAATTTTGCCAGTGAAGAATTGGCGCGAATCCGTCGAAAAATCCATGATAGCGAGAGTCAAGTCCGCGATGTCTTGCAAGACTTGCTCAAGCAAAAAGCACAGATGTTGACGGAAGGGATCGTTGCCAGTAGAAATGGTCGTCAGGTTTTACCAGTCAAAAACACCTACCGCAATAAGGTTGCAGGTGTCGTCCATGACATTTCTGCTAGTGGAAATACCGTCTATATCGAACCCCGTGAGGTGGTCAGACTGAGCGAAGAAATTGCCAGTTTGCGAGCAGATGAGCGCTATGAAATGCTTCGCATTCTCCAAGAAATTTCTGAGCGTGTTCGCCCTCATGCGGCTGAGATTGCTAATGATGCTTGGATTATCGGCCATCTGGACTTGATTCGTGCTAAGGTCCGCTTTATCCAAGAAAGGCAAGCAGTTGTGCCTCAGCTGTCAGAAAATCAAGAGATTCAACTGCTCCATGTTTGCCATCCTTTGGTTAAAAATGCCGTTGCAAATGATGTCCATTTTGGCCAAGATTTAACAGCTATTGTCATTACAGGTCCCAATACAGGTGGGAAGACCAT
This sequence comes from Streptococcus mitis, assembly GCA_032481955.1. GTDB lineage: Bacteria > Bacillota > Bacilli > Lactobacillales > Streptococcaceae > Streptococcus > Streptococcus mitis_DQ. The sequence goes on from JAWERV010000015.1 coordinate 1,133, forward strand.
CATGCTCAAAACTCTGGGCTTGACGCAGGTTATGGCCCAGTCTGGTTTGCCTATTTTAGCAGACAAGGGAAGTCGTGTGGGTATTTTTGAAGAAATTTTTGCTGATATTGGAGATGAGCAGTCTATTGAGCAGAGTTTGTCTACCTTCTCTAGCCACATGACCAATATTGTGGATATTCTTGGCAAGGTTAACCAACATTCACTTTTACTCTTGGATGAGTTGGGAGCTGGTACAGACCCTCAAGAGGGAGCTGCTCTTGCCATGGCTATTCTAGAGGACCTTCGCCTGCGTCAAGTCAAGACCATGGCGACCACCCACTATCCAGAACTCAAGGCCTATGGTATTGAGACAGCCTTTGTGCAAAATGCCAGTATGGAGTTTGATACTGCAACACTTCGCCCGACCTATCGCTTTATGCAGGGAGTTCCTGGTCGAAGTAATGCCTTTGAAATTGCTAAACGTTTAGGCCTATCTGAAGTTATCGTAGGGGATGCTAGTCAGCAGGTTGATCAGGACAATGATGTCAACCGAATCATTGAGCAACTGGAAGAGCAGACGCTGGAGAGTCGCAAACGCTTAGACAATATCCGTGAGGTGGAACAAGAAAATCTCAAGATGAATCGTGCGCTAAAAAAACTATACAACGAGCTCAATCGTGAAAAGGAAACCGAGCTTAACAAGGCGCGTGAACAGGCAGCTGAGATTGTGGACATGGCCCTCAGTGAAAGTGACCAGATTCTTAAAAATCTCCACAGCAAATCTCAACTCAAGCCCCACGAAATCATTGAAGCCAAGGCCAAGCTGAAAAAATTGGCTCCTGAAAAAGTGGACTTGTCTAAAAACAAGGTCCTTCAAAAGGCCAAGAAAAAACGAGCTCCAAAGGTGGGAGATGATGTCGTGGTGCTCAGTTACGGACAGCGTGGTACCCTGACCAGTCAACTCAAGGACGGCCGCTGGGAAGCCCAAGTCGGCTTGATCAAGATGACATTGGAAGAGAAAGAATTTGACCTTGTTCAAGCTCAGCAAGAAAAGCAAGTTAAGAAGAAACAGGTCAATGTTGTGAAACGAACTTCTGGTCGTGGCCCACAAGCCAGACTGGACCTTCGAGGCAAACGCTATGAAGAGGCTATGAATGAGCTAGATGCCTTTATCGACCAAGCCCTGCTTAACAATATGGCGCAAGTTGATATCATCCATGGTATCGGAACAGGAGTCATCCGTGAAGGTGTCACCAAATACCTACAAAGAAACAAACATGTCAAGAGTTTCGGCTATGCCCCACAAAATGCTGGAGGCAGTGGTGCAACTATTGTGACTTTTAAAGGATAAGAAAAATTTCGGAATTCATAAAGTAAAAACTGTTGAACTAATTTTTACTAATAAACACATTGACAAAAGCCAACATTTTTTGTAAAATAAGAATCAATTAAATACCAACACCGAATGAAGTTTAATAGAAGTGGCGAATCGTATGATTTTCCATGACTGTAAATGGACGGAACTCTGGAGAGACCGTAAAGGCACCGAAGGGGCAAGGCAGGCAACTGCTCAAACTCTCAGGTAAAAGGACAGAGCTAGGATAGACCGCTTTTTAGCATTTATCTAAGCATTCCAGAGTACATGTATCTTGCATGTGCTCTTTCTTTTGGGGTTGAAAAGATAGGAGAAGGAAATGTTAGAATTGCTTAAATCAATTGATGCTTTTGCTTGGGGACCACCCCTCTTGATTTTATTGGTCGGGACAGGGATTTACCTAACTGCTCGTCTAGGACTCTTGCAGGTTTTGCGTCTGCCCAAGGCCTTTCAGCTTATTTTTATCAAGGATAAGGGGCATGGGGATGTATCCAGTTTTGCGGCCTTGTGTACAGCCCTGGCAGCGACAGTTGGTACGGGAAATATTATCGGGGTGGCGACGGCTATCAAGGTCGGTGGACCAGGAGCTCTCTTTTGGATGTGGATGGCGGCTTTCTTTGGAATGGCAACCAAGTATGCGGAAGGTTTATTAGCTATTAAATACAGGACTAAAGACGATAACGGTGCTGTTGCAGGAGGTCCCATGCACTATATTCTTCTAGGGATGGGAGAAAAGTGGCGACCACTTGCTATCTTCTTTGCTATCGCAGGTGTGCTAGTAGCTTTGTTGGGGATTGGGACCTTCACCCAAGTCAACTCGATTACAGAATCTGTCCAAAATACAACGACTATTTCGCCAGCCATCACTGCTCTTGTGTTGTCTGTATTTGTAGGAATTGCAGTCTTTGGCGGACTCAAGTCCATTTCAAAGGTTTCGACAGCCGTTGTTCCTTTTATGGCCATCATCTATATTTTAGGAACACTTACAGTTATTTTATTCAATATTGGAAAACTTCCTGCTGCAATCGCTCTAATCTTGACATCAGCTTTTAGTCCTGTTGCTGCAGTAGGTGGGTTTGCTGGTGCTAGCATTCGGATGGCTATCCAAAATGGTGTTGCGCGTGGTGTCTTCTCAAACGAATCTGGTCTGGGTTCAGCTCCCATTGCAGCAGCTGCGGCTAAGACAAATGAACCAGTAGAGCAAGGCTTGATTTCCATGACAGGGACCTTTATTGATACCCTCATCATTTGTACTCTGACTGGTTTGACCATCTTAGTGACTGGAGTATGGAATAGTGACTTGAATGGAGTGGCTTTGACTCAGTCAGCCTTCTCAACAGTCTTTTCACATTTTGGGCCTGCCCTCTTAACCATCTTCCTTGTACTTTTTGCCTTTACAACGATTCTAGGTTGGAACTACTATGGAGAACGCTGTTTCGAGTTCCTCTTTGGTGTTCGTTTTATCTGGCTCTACCGTGTGATTTTTGTGCTCATGGTCTTGCTGGGAGGATTTATCGAGTTGGATATGGTCTGGATTATTGCTGATATTGTCAACGCTTTGATGGCTCTGCCGAACTTGATTGCACTCTTAGTCTTATCACCAGTTGTTATTGCTGAGACTAAAAAGTATTTTAATAAATAATGGAATCACACATCGCGTGTGATTTTTTTGCCTTCATAAAAAATTTCTATCGATGCAATTTAAAATATATATTATACACGGTATAGAATCTGTGATAGACTAGGTTTCAACAAAATGAAAAGAGGTTTTATGATGACAACATTTACAATCCATACAGTAGAATCAGCACCAGCAGAAGTGAAAGAAGTTCTTGAAACAGTAGAAAAAGATAACAATGGCTATATTCCCAACCTAATCGGTCTCTTGGCTAATGCACCGACTGCTTTAGAGGCTTACCGTACTGTCGGAGCCATCAATCGTCGCAACAGCTTGACACCTGTTGAGCGCGAAGTAGTGCAAATCACGGCAGCTGTGACAAATGGTTGTGCCTTCTGCGTCGCAGGTCACACAGCATTTTCAATCAAACAAATCCAGATGAATGATGACCTGCTTCAAGCCCTCCGTAATCGTACTCCAATTGAAACAGATCCTAAATTGGACACCCTAGCTAAGTTTACCTTGGCAGTTATCAATACCAAGGGTCGTGTAGGAGATGAAGCCTTGGCTGAGTTTTTAGAAGCTGGCTACACCCAACAAAATGCCTTGGATGTGGTTCTTGGTGTCAGCCTAGCAAGCCTCTGTAACTATGCCAATAATCTAGCTAATACCCCAATTAATCCAGAATTGCAACCTTATGCCTAATTCATATCTGAGTAAAATGAAGTCTGAAATAATCGGACTTCGTTTTTTTAAGTCCTCATTTAAGCGCTTTTATGCTATACTGAAACTAACATGATTATTGGAGGTTAGGATGAAAAAACTCCCCTTGGTATTTTCTGGTTGTTTGCTAGGTTTGGCAGGAGCTGGAAACCTTATTTTAGATACGTTACCGGTTCTGTCCCATCTGTTGAGTCTAGCAGGTTTGATTTTGTGGATTTACTTTCTGATTTTGCATCTGCTTAATTGGAAAGAAAGCAAGCAAGAATTGACCAAGCCCCCTCTTTTGTCAGGAATGGCAACCTTTCCCATGGCTGGAATGATTTTATCGACTTATGTCTTTAGAGTCTTCCCATATCTTCCTTTGGTAGCGCAAGGGCTATGGTGGTTTTCATTTCTCTTGGATGTAGCCCTGATTGCTGGTTTCACCATCAAATTTGCCTGTCCTGGTCGGAGGGTTCATGCTACTCCAAGCTGGACGGTGCTTTATGTAGGTATAGCAGTGGCTGCCTTAACCTATCCTCTTGTAGGTATCATTGAAATTGCCTATGCGACCTTGGGTTTTGGTTTTCTCTTGACCTTCTATCTCTATCCCCTTATTTATAGTGATTTAAAGCAACATCCACTCCCACTAGCCATGCTTGGACAGGAAGGAATCTACTGTGCTCCTTTCTCTCTGCTCTTGGCTTCCCTGGTTCGAGTTGGAGGAGCCAGCCTACCGACTTGGCTCTTGATTGCCATGATTTTGGCTTCTCAATCCTTCTTTTTCTTTGTTTTAACTCGCCTGCCCAATATTTTAAAACAAGGCTTTCAACCAGCCTTCTCAGCCCTCACCTTCCCAACCATTATCACAGCTACCTCGCTCAAGATGGCTCAGGGAATCTTGAAACTTCCATTTCTGGATTATCTGGTCTTGGCTGAAACTGTTATATGCCTAACTATTTTATTCTTTGTATTGGGCACTTATCTGATTTGGTTACGAAAAAAGGTCTAGCCAGAAATAGCTAAACCTTATTTTTTATGGTTTGATAACTTCAGCTCCACCCATGTACGGACGAAGAACTTCTGGGATGGTCACAGAACCATCTGCATTTTGGTAGTTTTCAAGAATAGCAGCCACTGTACGTCCAACTGCAAGTCCAGAACCGTTCAAGGTATGAAGGAGTTTAACCTTGCCATCTGCTTCATCACGGTAACGGATTTGGGCACGACGAGCTTGGAAATCTTCTGTATTTGAACAGCTTGAGATTTCACGGTAGGTATTTTGTGCAGGAATCCAAACTTCCAAGTCGTAAGTCTTGGCAGCTGAGAAGCCCATATCTCCAGTAGAAAGCGCAACGACACGGTATGGAAGGTTGAGTTTTTGAAGAATGTTTTCAGCGTTGGCTGTCATTTTTTCCAATTCTTCATAAGATTCTTCTGGTTTGGCAAATTTAACCATTTCAACCTTGTGGAATTGGTGCAAACGAATCAAGCCACGAGTATCACGACCAGCTGAACCAGCCTCAGAACGGAATGATGGACTCATAGCAGTGAAGTAGATTGGCAGATCTTTACCGTCAAGGATTTCATCACGATAGTAGTTTGTCAGAGGAACTTCAGCTGTAGGAATAAGGACGTAATTGCTGTCGCTCAATTCAAAAGTATCTTCCTTGAATTTTGGATATTGACCAGTACCAAACATGGAATCGTGGTTAACCATGTATGGTGTGATGACTTCAATATAGCCTTCCTTGCCATGCTCGTCCAACATAAAGTTGTAGAGAGCACGTTCCAAACGAGCACCGAGCCCTTTATAGAAGAGGAAGCGAGCGCCTGTTACTTTACCACCGCGTTCCCAGTCAAGAATACCAAGGTCTTCACCAAGATCCCAGTGGGCTTTTGGCTCGAAGTCAAACTCGCGTGGAGTCCCCCAACGGCGAACTTCCACATTGTCGTCTTCGTCAACCCCAACAGGAACGCTGTCAGCTGGGATGTTTGGAAGAGTAGTAGTAAATTCTGTCAATTTAGCATCGATTTCTGCCAATTCAGCATCCAAGGCTTTGACCTCAGCAGATAGATTTTGCATAGCAGCAATCTTGTCATCTGCATTTTCCTTGTTGCGCTTAGCTTGGGCAATCTCAGCAGAAACTGTGTTACGTTCTGCCTTGAGAGTTTCAACCTTGACCAAGATGTCACGACGTTTAGCATCGATTTCTTTCATCTCATTCAAGACAGCAGCATCTACACCACGTGTAGCCAATTTTTCTGCGACAGCATCAAAGTCTGTACGAATACGTTTGATATCTAACATAAGAACTCCTTTATGAAAAAAGCACACCTGACAAAGCGTTGGAGTGGCAGGGCCACGGTTCCATCCAACTTCACAGGTGTGCACTTGATTGTGTATGCAATTGTTATTAACGGTAGAATTTCACCTATCCCTCCTATCTGCTCGCAGCACCCGCAGACTTTCTGAAAGAAGAAGATAAGCTACTTATCCGTTGCTATGATTATACTAAAGTTTCTACTTTTTTGCAAATAGATTTTTAAATTTTTGACCAATGGTCTGAATCAGGGTCGGAAGCTTGACGACCTTGTCATTTCCCAGTTTTTCGCGAGCAATTTTGAGAATGGCACCTGAGTCTTTTGATGCAAAGAGGAATTTTCCTCTGTCTGTAAAGACTTCGAAGTGGCGACTAATTTTTCGACCAGTGACATTGGCCCCAATTTGGTTGATATGGTCCCAAGGAATCTGGATAAATTGTTCGACATTGACATCTGGGTAAAATTCCAGAGCCTGATCTCCGACCAGAAATTTCCCAACTTTCCCAGCTATAGAGAGATAAGAAGTTCCTGTCGTATTGAGAAGCACTGTTTTGTTAAGAGATTGGGCCATGATTAGACTTCCTTACTTTCTCCAAAAAAGGCATTGTATAGGGCTTTAATTGCTGCTTTTTCTTGGTCTTTATTGACAACAAACATGATAGAAACTTCACTAGAACCTTGAGACATCATCTGGATATTGATCTTGTTTTCAGATAGAGCGCGTGTCGCAGTAGCAGTTACTCCGATATGACTCTTCATTTTTTCTCCAACAATCATAATGATAGAAAGGTCGTGTTCGATTTCTGCATGGTCTACTTCAGCTTTTTGAACCAACTGACGCAGGATTTCTTCTTCCTTGATAGGAGTTAGTTCACGAGAACGGAGAATGATGGAAAGATCGTCGATACCAGTTGGCATATGTTCCCAACCGATGTTGAGATCTTCAAGGATTTGCAGAACCTTGCGACCAAATCCAATTTCGCGGTTCATGAGGTATTTAGACATGTTGATGCTGACGAAATCTGAGTCACCAGCAATTCCCACTACTGGAAATTCATCACTACTGTGTTTTAGAACGATACGTGTACCTGGATGGTCAGGATTGTTGGTATTCTTGATAACGAGAGGGATTTTTCCACGGTAGGCAGGAAGAAGCGCTTCGTCATGAAGAACTGAGAATCCTGCATAGGCCAACTCACGCATTTCACGGTAGGTTAACTCAGGAATCGAGTGTGGTTGGTGGATAATTCCTGGGTGAGCTGCAAAGATACCATCAACGTCTGTAAAGTTTTCATAGAGGTCTGCCTTAACACCTGCGGCAATAATAGAACCTGTAATGTCTGAGCCTCCACGTGAGAAGGTACAGATTTGATTTTCCTTAGTAACTCCAAAGAAACCAGGAATGACAAGGACTTCATTTGTATTTGTCAATTCCTCAATCTTGTCATAACTTGATGGAATGATGCGAGCGTGGCCAGGTTCACTCGTTACCACAATCCCAGCTTCTCTAGGATGAACATAGCGTGCATCGATACCGTTTTGGTTAAAATAGGCAGCGATCAATTTGGCATTGTTGTTTTCACCCGCTGCGAGGAAAGTATCGTAGAGAAATTCGTTTTCTTCGATAGGAAGACTTGCCAAGGTGCGAATGCTTTTTGAAATTTTCTCTAGAACAGCTGGTTTTAGTCCTAATTCACTAACCATGGCAGCATAGCGGTCGATAATCCAGTTTTGACTCTTGCTAATATCGTTACCAGCAACATAGTCGCGGTAGTATTTAATCAAGGCATCCGTAACCTTAGTATCTTCAGGATTGCGTTTACCAGGCGCAGAAACGACTACAAAACGGCGCTCTTTATCGCTTTTGACGATGTTTAAAACTTTTTCTAACTGACTAGCAGAGGCAAGAGAGCTACCTCCAAATTTAACAACTTTCATAAGAACTCCTAAAGTAAGTATTTTATACGATTATAGCAGAAAAATGAATATCTGCCAATATGACAGCTTTTTTTAATACTCTATATTTTGTTTTAAGAACTTTTTAGGAACTTTTTAACTTTTCAAGAGCCATTTCAAACACTGAAGCGGTCTTTTTTTGGTTCGTTTCAGATAGGTGGCTATATATATCCATGGTCATGGAGATTTTTGAATGACCTAACCTAGTTTGAATATCTTTATAACCTAGTCCAGCGTTTAACAAGATACTAGCGTGGGTATGGCGGAATGCGTGAAAACCTAGGCTTGGGCAGTCAGCCTTTTTCAAATGCTCTTTTAAGCGGTACTGCAGGCGGTTAGTTTTTTTGTATTCGTCAAAACTATTAGGGAATACTTTTTGGTAGCTGATACCAATAGTCCGCCCGTTTTCTGCTTGTCTTGCTTTGTAAAGTCTAAGCATGAGTAGAGTTTTTTTGTCAAGGTCAAGCGTTCGGATGGCGCTTTTACTTTTGGGGCTGTTTAGCGTTCCTAAAAGGTTTAGCGTCTTTGTTACTGAGATAGTCCCGTCTTGTAAGTCAATATCTGACCATTTGAGGGCTAGACACTCCCCAATCCGTAAACCAGTGGCGAGTAGAGTTTTATATAGCACGGTATCGTAAAAATTTTTATAGGTATTGTCCAAACCGTCCAGGTAATCGAGAAATTTTTTTAAAACCGTATCGTTTAGATACTTGATTTTTGTTGGTGTATTTTTGGCTTTGCGTGGTACGATGGTATCCCTTGCAGGATTTGAGGGCAGAGCTTGAAGGACTACACCATACTGTAAAATGCGTTTATTGGTTGAATGCAGTAAGCTATAATTTTTGTAGCCGTAACCGCTGTTATATGCTTGCACCCAATCGTTGACAACTTTCTGAATAATTGGGGGTGTGAGTTTGTCCAGCTTGTAAGACCCAAAGGCTGGCAAAAGATAATTTTTCAGCATACCTTTATAGACTACCATTGTGTTAGGTTTTACGGTGTGACGGTAACTGTCCCACCAGCTTTCCACCAGTTCCCCATAGGTCAATAGAGTGGCAGCCTTGTATACTGTAGACCCGTCTTTTTCAAAGTCTATTTGAGCCTGTAGCGCTTTGGCTTTGAGTTCCCTTTTAGTTCGCCCTGATATAGTTGTCTTGACTTTCTTACCCGTTACGGTATCGATGCCAAGATAGACGCTGGAGCGATAGACTGTAGATCCGTCTTTTTTGGTGTATTCTGTTATTTTCATGATGATAAACCTTTCTAAAATACATCAGCAGGCAAGCCATTATCAAAAAGGTTTTATATCATGCTAGGGGCTACGAGAACCCCCTTATTTTCGTTTCATTTCTTCCAGTAAAGAATACATAGCATTAATGTGGTTATATTTTTGAAATTCAGGATCTTGGTTTTGTGCAATAAAGTATACGTATTGTCTACCAGATTTGAATTTATCGATAGCTTGTTTTTTCACTAATTTTTTTAAATATTTTAAAATTGTATTTTTGTGGATTTTTAGTTTTTCTTCCAAAGTCTCTCTTGTTATGAAACGGTGTTCGATTATTAACTCTAATATTTTTTTCTCATATTCGTTATCAATATCCAGGTTATCTATAAGGGAAGTATCCCATAATGTAAGTTCAACTGAGTCTAATTCAGTTCGTAAATTGGGATACTTTAAATGACTCTCTTTAACTGCTTCCATTATTTTGGGTATACCAGTTCCAGCTTTTTCACATAAATTTAAAAACCTAAAAATTTCTTGTATTAAGTAGTTTCTTGGATCAGAATGTGCCCCACTAAAAAAGTCCTTTATGTCAATTCTAAGTGTTCCGCCATTTGTGAATATGTACCTATCAGAATATCTAATTACCATTATCCCTTTTTCGCTTTTATAATCGCTATGAATAAGGCTATTAATGAATGCCTCGCGAATTGCAATTCGTAATTTTGAAATTCCAATTCTATTCATAGAATTTTCTTGAATGTTAGAGTTGTCATTCAAAGTTAGATATAATTTTTCAATAACTAGGTAAAAGAAATTAAAAAGATTATCTTCCCCCCATGTACCATCATAAATCACACGATCTTTAAAGCGATTGTTTTCAGAAAACTCTTTTAGAACATATTCTACGTTATAGTGTGGAATAAACTCTTTTATTGAATTATGTGTACCAAAAATTAATAGTCCAGCAACTGTTGGCTTTATTTTATCGTCCTTGCGATCTCTTCGTAAAGCATTTATTTTTATTAAAAATTGTTCGTTATCCAATTTTGAAAAAGGGTGCTCCGCATTTATATTATCAAATTTTTCTCTATATAGCTTTATTGTTTCTGTATCTAAGTCTAAAATAGAAAAATCCTGAATTAGTGTGCTATCAAAACTTTCCTTAGCGGAATCTCTTAACATAGAGTTGATTTGTTCTTGTGAACATCTAAAATCTCCGGTACCTTGGCGGAAATAAGTAGATGTTACACTTTCGTTTAGATATATTGGTTTGTCCTTATAATCAACTTTATAAATAGGGATAATGATAATACTCTTTCCTTTTTCATTTATAACTTGAACACTTTCTTCATTTATTACATTTCTGTTAATTTTCTTAGGATTGTTAACTAAACTATATAAATCATCAAGTATTTTATCTGGATTATTGACCCCAGAAATATAAAATTCTTTATTCTGTGTATTCTCTGATATTCCCAGAATTAGTAATCCATCATTTGTATTAGCAAAGGAGCAAATGGTTTTCATACCATCTTTAGGGAAAGAGTTTTTAGCTTCTTTGAATTCAACACTTTGGTTCTCCCCTGATAATAACAATTTTTGTATATCGTATTTTCTCATTTTTTCTCCAATCGATTCGCACACGCATTCGCACACGCGCGGGAAAAATAGTTTATTTTTAGTTAGCTAACAGTGCTATTAAAGGTTTTTTTGAAAGTAGATTATTCGCACACGCATTCGCACACGCGCTTCAGGATTGTTGAACATTGTGGCGCGTGGTATGCTATAGGTCGCATAATCGGCTTTTTCGGCCACCCTAAAGAAAAATATTAGTGCTAAGGTTTGCTATTGGCGAATATGGGAGATTTTTATCTTCCTCTCATAGCTAATAATTCAATAGTTTTACCTATATTTTCTTGTTCAGTTTCTGTTAGTATGCTCCATAAAGCTATAAATTTTTGTAATCTAGCAGGGAGAAATAGAAACGAGCTATAAAAGTCTTCACGGTGCTTTACAACTATTTCGGGAGGTACGGCAGTATTTTTATAGCTTTCATAAAATTGTTTATCAATATACTCATAAAAATCTTTTGTTCTTTCTCCGATTAGCTCTTTTATCTCTTGAGTGAGGAATGTTTCAACATCAGGATAGTTTGAAAAAATTGTTTTATCCAATGCTTTTTCTAATTCTCTATACTCACTATACCCCAACAGATACCCAACGCTTACCCCGAAGAAGTCAGCTAGTTGCTGGGCTTTTTCTGGTTTAATTTGGCGTTCCTCGTTTTCCCACCGCAATACGGTGATTTTAGATACAGAAATTTTATCAGCTAATCCTTGTTGGGTTAGCCCTTTTTGTTTTCTCAGTTCTTTCAATCTATTCATGATTTATCACACCTTTCAAAGATGATTATATCTGATTTTTAGAAAAGTATCAAGAAATGATACAAAAAAATCTAAAAAACAGTTGACAATTAACTGAAACGGATATATAATAAAACACAAGTTATCCGAATTGGATACCACTCCCTCCGACCTTTCACACTTTCAATCTATTCATGGAGGGGGATTTTTTAGAAAGGGGGAAACCTATGAGCAAACTACGAGGCTATCGGGTTATGTTAGGACTAACTCAACAACAGATGGCGGACAAGCTAAAAATCTCTTTGCAGTCATACAACAACAAAGAATTAGGTAAAACGCCATTCAATGACAAGGAACGTCTAGCGATTAAGTCAATGGTTGCAGAAATCAAACCAGACATAACCATAGATGAACTATTTTACAGTTAGAAAGGAGCAAACCGATGGAACTAGTCTATATGGACGGCAAGAAAGAGCCGTATACTACGAGTGCAATCATAGCTGAATGTGCTGAAGTTAAACATGATACAGTGCAAAGCTTAATAAGAAATCATCAAGAGGACTTTGAAAGCTACGGAATAATCGGATTTGAAATCCGTAAATTAGATGGGCGAGGGCGACCAATGAAAATCTATCGCTTGAATGAGCAACAAGCGACTTTGCTGATCACTTATCTAAAGAATACTGGACCAGTTCGTAAATTCAAAATGAACCTAGTCAAAGCATTCTTTGAAATGCGTGAGGAGCTTTCTAAGTTTCGTATGCAGAGGGCGCTAGAAAGGCCAAAAAGAAGAACACTGCATGACAGTATTGAGACGTGGACTAATGCACCCAAGCACGCGCATAGCACCATGAACAACTTGCTACTAAAAGCAGTAATTGACATGAACGCTAAGCAGTTAAGGGAAGAACGTGGGGGCTATAATGGCATCGATAGCTTGACCAGTGACGAGCTGGAGCAATACCAGGCATTTGAGGATATGGTAATAGCCATGATTGGCTTGAATATGAGTTACCAAGAAATCAAAGCTATGGCATTCAGAAATAAAAAAACACGCCAAAGAAGCGCGTGAGAGCAACAAAAAAAGGCTTAGCAATAACCACACCGCAGAGCCTTTCACACTAACACTAAAACGAATTTAACAAAAAGCAGGCAAGCTATTATCAAAGAGGTTTTAGTAAAGATTTATACCTAGATTATAGCATATTTAGGGCAATTTGACCATACGGAGAGCGCCAACTCTTTAAACTGGTACTTTCTCACGCTTTCAATTTGGCGACTCTGAGCGTGAGGCTAGGAATTGCTAGAACAGAAGCAAGTAGATTTATAAAAATAGCTGAAGAGCTTCCAAATTCTGTGACGTCACAGAATTTGGGGACAAAAGCCCTTTATCTCATTGCAACCCTACCAGAAGAAGAGAAACAGGCTCAAATTAACAGGATTGAGCAAGGTGATAACCCAACAGTCAGAGAGTTGCAAGATTTGAGTGTGAGGATATCCTGGATAGTAAACGACAATTAAAAGGCCAACGGAGGAAAATATGATAGCAGATCAATTAGAAGCTATTTCAACAAATTTAGAAGAAATACAAGAAATTCTTGTAGGAGATGGAACTGCATTAGCTAAAAGAGAAATCAGCAGGGTATTAAATGATTTGGACGATGTTTATAATGAACTAACTAGCACAGAATACCATGAACAACAGCAAACACTTAAGGAACAGACGGAAAGGATGAAACAGAGGGTAGTCTCTGAGGTAATTGGGCAATTAGAGCTGAGAGAACGATCACATTATATAAATTTTTGGGGTGATACTAGGTTTATAAAACTGCTTTCCAACTTTGATGGTTTTCTTTTCTTTTCTTACACACTTACCTAGCGGAAATAACTAAAGAGAATGACTATCCCATAGATAAAAACCAAGTATTAAATTACGTCTGGGAACTTTTGGCAATTGATATTGAAAAGAAAAAACAAGGTAAGGAAAATATCTTGGACTTATGGACAAGTTCGGATGAGTAAACTAGTAGAATGATAATTTATGAGGAAAACTGATATGAATGAACTAGATTTAAGCAACACACAAGCGGTAATCTTCATGGTGGTATTGATTGGCTTACTGATTTATCTAAACCACCGAGACCGCAAAAAAAGCGCCCAATTTGAGCGAGAAAACCAACAGAGGATAGAAACACCTAGCACTGATTTAAGCCCTGATTATGGGCGTTATATTCAGCTTGCAGGGGTCAACGTATGGGGAGGAACTGAATGAGTCTATCAGAGAATGACAAACGAGTATTAAGGCTAATCAAAGTGGGGGCTGAGAACTCCATAACAGGGGCAGAAATCAGCCTGATCACTAAGCTAGCAGAAAGAACCGTGCAAGATATTATCAGCCGTCTAATCACGCGCCATAGTGTTCCTATTGTTGGGGTTCGCCATGGGACATTTAGAGGATATTTTATCCCAGCTAACAAAGAGGAGCTACTGGACGGTGCAAAAACATTTTACAATCAGATACGAGAAGAAGAAAAGCGCCTAGCGGTGTTGATGAACAGCGACCTAGAAAGCTACAAAGAAACCTTGAAGGAGGTGAGCGGATATGTTTAGCCTAAGCCGAGAAAGCGAGCAAGACCTAGCGCATGGCATTCTGGAGGTAGTGGAAAGATACCTGGAAGCGCGTGATAGACTCAAACCACGACTGACAGGCTTAATATCAGCCCAGGAAGTCATGGACGAGTTAGATATAAAATACATGACACTCCAAAAGTGGGAAAAAGCAGGGCTAAGACGGTATCAGCCACCACTAGAAGATACTAGGAAAATCTATTACAAAGTTACGGACATCTGGAAGTTTCTGGGGGTGGAGAATGGCAAAAACTAAAATATATTTTTGGCTAAAAATTGATAAGAAATTTTTTGATAATATTTTTATCAAGAGACTAAAAACGGTACCTGGTGGGTATACTATGACGGTGATTTATATTAGGCTCATGCTAGAGAGCTTAGAAAGTGACTGTATTTTATACTATGAGGGTTACTTTGACAATCTCAAGGAAGAGTTAGCCCTAAAATTAGATGTATCGGAAGATGATATAGATATGACCATGGCATACTTTACTAAGCGTGGTCTAATACAAGTTGATGAAGATAAAAACGCAGAACTACCGCAGGCCAAAGCCTTGGTACAGCAGGAAACCAACCAAGCAGCATACATGCGAGAATATCGGAAACAGCAACGAGAACAAAAGGAAAATTTTACAATGTCATCTGACAATCTTACATTGTTAACTACATGTAAGACAGAGATAGAGAAAGAGATAGAAGAAGAGATAGAAGAAGAGATAGAAGAAGAGATAGAGAAAGAGATAGAAGAAGAGATAGAGAAAGAGATAGAAGAAGAGATAGAGAAAAAAACTTCTTCTGCTCCTACTGCTGAAATCTCTAACTATTACCAAAAGCGTATAGGGGTTATGGATGGGCAACAATATCAAATACTGACTGACTATCTCACTCTTGACGGTATGGAGCTAGAGGTTATCAAGATTGCCATAGACAAGGCTGCAGATAACGGCAAGCGATCTTTTAGCTATATCAATTCAATACTCAAGAACTGGCGACAGAATGGTATTAGAACCATGGTACAAGTCGAAGATGAACAGAGACTGTTTCAGCAAAAGAAACAAGGTCAGTCTGACGATGATATTCAAGACCCGTTTATCTACTGACGGAGAGGAGAAACAATGGAATTACTGAATACAGACCAGCTCAATGAAAAAATAAAGGTCACTGATGAGCTTTGCCCAACCCATCAGATTAACCTAGTACAATTCAAAAAGCCAGATGGTTATACATCACCCTACTGTATGGAATGCACTAGGGAGAACATCAAACAGATGGAGCTAGAGGGCATAGAAAAAGCCCTAGGCCATGATCTGGACTCTTCAACCTATGATGTGCTAGCGCGTGAAAGTACGGTATCAAATGAGCTGAGAGAGGCCTCTTTTAGCACTTTCAAAGCTGAGACAAAAGAGGAACACGAGGCCAAGGAGTTTGCTATCAAACAAGCTAAGGAGTACCTAAACGGTATGACAGGAAACACGCTGATTATGGGCAATCCAGGTACTGGCAAAAGTCATTTATGCTATTCTATGGCCAAAGCCATTAACGAGGGCTATAAGTCTAGGAATGAGCCTAAGAGTATGCTTTTTGTCAGTATTACTGAGATTATCACGCGCATTCAGTCAGGTTGGCAGTATAGACAGAGTGATTTTACAGAGTATGACGCCTTGAAGTTGCTGACTGAGGTTGACTATCTCTTTATTGATGATTTAGGAACAGAAAGCGTTATGAACAGCCAAAAAAATGAAGCTAATAATTGGGTACAGGCCTTTCTTTTCAAGATTTTTGATAAGCGAGACATAACTATCATCAACACCAATCACAACGGAAAAGAGCTGGCCAGAATCTATAATGATAAGCTAGTCAGTCGCATTGGAAAACAATCAGAGGGGAACGTATTTATTATTACAGACATTAAAGATAAGAGGATGAAGCGCAATTTTTAGCCGGAGAAAAACAACATGAAAGTCAAGCTATTTGAATATACTAGACGATTGAACCTTTTAGTTCAGTGGCTAACGTATTGGTATTATACAGATAACAAAATGGGGTAGATAGTACCGACCCCCTTGCAATGGTGTAACTACTAGTGACACCCTTAAAACAGAAAGAGGAAAAACAACATGACATTAAAAACATTTACTTTCACTTACGAATTTAAAGACCTAGATACTGCTATGGTAGCAGATCACGCGCTACTGGGATATATGACTGGAACTTATGAAGTACCATCTATTTCAATAACTCACAAGGATAAGGGAACGCTTGTCGCCGAGTATGTGGAGGATAGCAAACTAAACAAGACCTTCAAGCGTATTTGTGACAGTTTTAAAGACTACTACAACCAATCAGTGAACGATGAAGCATTTGAAGAACGTTACAAACGGGAGCGCGTGCTTCAACTCAAAGAGTCAGAGGATTTTGAGAGTTTGCTGAATAAGGTCACAGACTACGAGCTGGAACTATTAGACTATGCTGATCGCTTGCTTTCTGATACGCCTATCCCTATGGACTCTATGACTGCTTTTGGTACGTTGGAAAAGCTAGGCGATGAAAGTATTAGCCTACTCCAAAAGTTGGACGTAGAGGGCGAATATAAAGGCCTTGCTGGTTATACAGAGCATTTGAAGTAGAACACAGGGGAGCAATCCCCTTTTTGTTATCAAGTCAATAGTTTTGGGTTTTTCCATATAGGGGGAAATAATGAAGCGGTTAGCAATAGAAACAATCACTAAACCAATGAAGCTGAGAGGAATAACTAAGGGTATAGCTGAGTTGGACGGTCAACGTTTAGAGATTGATTTGGATAATTTAATGATTGATTTTGGTGGAGAGTCATTTGAATTAGACAGAATAGCAGGAACTAAGGGAGGTTATCGCTATTTCTTTCTTTGCCCTGATTGTGGTAGGCGGTGCAGGTTGCTTTATAAACGGTATTTGTATTTTAGTTGCGGTACTTGTCTAGATATCCACAAGAGCACTCTTAACCGTAGTAAAACGGATTGCCAATACTACTGGGAACTTGCACTAAAAGAAGCCAGAAAGGTAGAACCAGGGTGGAGTCCTAGACGTGGTGGATATATGTTTGATGGTTTCCCTGAAAGACCAAAGTATATGAAGCGTGACAGGTATCATAAGCACTATAAGAAGTTTTTGAAGTATACTAAAAAAGGGGATAGATTTTGGCTGAATGGTTTGAGATTGTAGGACAATATGAAGTAGTGTGCAATTTACAAAACGAACAAATACTACATATTAGACGATTTGAATGTTAAAAAAGCTAGATATATCAAGGATTTAAGTAAGCAGAGCGTTCCAAAAAGGGTGAGGTTGAATATTAAAAAAGCTAAGATTAGGCTAAGGTTACATACTTAAAATACTAAGGTTTTACAAAGGTACAGGAGTTTATTCTAGAGATAAAATACTAAGATTTCCTAAGATACAAACAGATAGCCGTCTTAAACTTTGCGAGAATACACCAGAACGGAGAACTAGAAGTGTATAAGCAGGCAAATGTAGGCTGAGGCTTCATATTCGCCCCCTATTTTGCTTTGTTTCGTACTGGACAACTAAAACACCACGGATAAACTAAAAGCCCTTAGAGAGCAAACTGGGGCTTTTGTAATGTTATGAAAAACAATTGTAAAAAATACGTGTTATATATTGACGAATGTTTTAAACAAGTGTATAATGTAATTAAAGATACGGAAAGGAGAAACCGACGACCGAAAGAGAACTAAAAAAGCTTGCTAAGAAAAAAGGTTTTATCAAAACATCTTTTGGTAAAGGTTCGCATGAAGTTTGGAAACATCCAGACGGAAGAACGGTAACGATACCTAAACCAAAAGAAAACGATTATAGACCTGGAACGCTGGGCAAGATTTTGAAAGTATTGGAAGGGGAGTAAAAAACTCCCTCCCCTATATTGGGGCGGTCATTGGTTATTATCAAATTATGAAATACACTTACTTAGCACTATTTGAAGTGGATAAAGAAAACGGCGGTTATACAATCACATTCCCCGATTTTCAAGGAGCAATTAGCGAGGCTGACACCTTAAACGAGGCAATTTATAACGCCCGTGAGGTGCTAGAAATTTATACAGTCATGTTTGAAGATGAAGGCAAAGAGTTTCCAGAACCTTCAAGTTTTAAGGCTTTGGCTAGTCAGCTTGGAAGTGATGAGGATATTCTACAAGCCATCTCAGTAGATACGGAACTTGTTAGAGAGCGTGAACGTTCTAAGATTGTCAATAAAACTGTAACTCTCCCTAGTTGGTTGGTTGAAGTTGGTAAAGAAAATAAAATCAATTTCAGTCAGCTATTACAGAAAGCAATCAGAGAAGAATTGCAGGTATAACATCATAACCCACGCGCTTCATGGTATAATATATCTATCAGCAATCAGAAACTAAAGTATGGAAAAGTATGTACATATTTCATCAGAAAACAAAAAAGCACGTTTGACCGTGCTAGTTTCTTGCCTGCTGAACTCGTCAAATCTTAGCCCTTTTGTGGGGCTTTTTTTGTGGACTTTTTAAGAACTTTTATGGTCTTTAAAAATTACCTAAAGACCTACTATTTTTAAAAAAATCAATAATATCAAGGGTTTAGGGTCTGTAAATTGGTAAAAAGAAAGTTGCAAAAGGTAACATACGATTATAGCAGAAAGAAAGCCTTTTTTCAATGAAGAAAATAAGCTATTTTACAGGAAAAGATAAGGAATCTAAAATCGGCTGAGACACTTATTACATTCTTATTCTTGCTTTTTTAGAATAAAAAAGATATACTTTGAAAACAAAATAATTTAACTTGCTTATAAAAATAAAAAAGGAGTCCAGATGGAACATATTATTTATCAGCTTGAAGAGGATTTGGCAATTATTACCTTGAATCGTCCTGAGGTCGCAAATGGTTTCCATATTCCCATGTGTGAGGAAATTTTAGAAGCCTTGACTCTGGCGGAAGAGGATTCAGCTGTGCATTTTATCTTGATCAATGCGAATGGCAAAGTCTTCTCAGTTGGGGGAGATTTAGTAGAGATGAAGCGGGCAGTGGATGAGGATGATATTCCATCATTGACGAAAATCGCAGAACTGGTCAATACTATTTCTTATAAAATCAAGCAAATTGCAAAGCCTGTTTTGATGGAGGTTGATGGAGCTGTTGCAGGTGCTGCAGCCAATATGGCTGTTGCAGCAGATTTTTGTTTAGCGACTGATAAGGCTAAATTTATCCAAGCCTTTGTTGGAGTTGGTTTGGCTCCAGATGCAGGAGGAATTCATCTCTTGAGTCGCAGTATCGGTGTGACGCGTGCTGCTCAACTAGCTATGACAGGAGAGGCTTTGACAGCAGAAAAAGCTCTAGAGTGGGGTGTGGTTTACCGTATTTCTGAAGCTGATAAGTTAGAAAAAACCAGAGAACAGCTTCTTAAAAAATTAAGACGTGGGTCAGTTAATTCCTATGCTGCCATCAAGAAGTTGGTTTGGGAGAGCCAATTTAAAGATTGGCAAGATTATGCTGTTTTAGAACTGCATCTACAGGAATCACTAGCCAAAACAGAGGATTTCAAAGAGGGAGTTCGGGCTCATTCGGAGAGAAGAAGACCTAAATTTACAGGAAAATAAAAAAATACTTGCGCCATTCTTTGAAGTTTGATATAATTCTTTTGTCAAATGTTTTGATTGTAAAAGTTTTTTGAGAAGGAGGGAAAGAAAGATTGGACTACCAACGAATTAATGAATATTTAACATCTATATTTAACAATGTCCTCGTCATTGAGGAAGTTAGCTTGAGAGGTAGTCGTTTCAAGGATATCTCCATCAAAGAAATGCATACGATTGATGTGATTGGGAAATTCCCAGACGTGACACCAAGTCAAGTGTCAAAAGAGTTGATGGTGACTCTTGGGACAGTTACGACTAGCTTGAATAATCTCGAACGCAAGGGTTACATTGAACGCATTCGTTCAGAACATGATCGTCGTGTAGTGCATCTGCATTTGACAAAGAAAGGTCGCTTGGTTCATAGACTACATAAACGCTTCCACAAGGCCATGGTTGAAAAAATCATTGATGGCATGAGTAAGCAAGAAATTGAGGTTATGAGCAAAGGTTTGACCAATCTTTATCAATTTTTGGAGGATTTGAGATAATGGCTTTTGCAAAAATAAGCCAGGTTGCTCATTATGTGCCAGAGCAAGTGGTTACAAATCATGATTTGGCTCAGATTATGGATACCAATGATGAGTGGATTTCAAGTCGGACGGGAATACGACAAAGGCATATCTCAAGAACAGAATCTACTAGTGATTTGGCTACAGAGGTTGCTAAGAAATTGATGGCAAAAGCTGGAATCATAGGGGAGGAGCTGGATTTTATCATCCTAGCTACCATTACTCCAGATTCAATGATGCCCTCTACAGCTGCTCGTGTTCAAGCTAATATCGGTGCTAATAAGGCCTTTGCTTTTGACCTAACAGCTGCTTGTAGTGGATTTGTATTTGCTCTTTCAACTGCTGAAAAGTTTATCGCTTCTGGTCGCTTTCAAAAAGGCTTGGTGATTGGCAGTGAAACCCTCTCTAAAGCAGTCGATTGGTCAGACCGATCAACAGCTGTTTTGTTTGGAGATGGTGCTGGTGGTGTCTTGCTAGAAGCTAGTGAGCAAGAGCATTTCTTAGCTGAGAGTCTCAATAGTGATGGGAGTCGTAGCGAGTGCCTGACCTATGGACATTCAGGCTTACATTCTCCATTTTCAGATCAAGAAAATGCAGATTCATTTTTGAAGATGGATGGACGCGCAGTCTTTGATTTTGCTATTCGAGATGTAGCCAAGTCTATCAAACAGACTATTGAAGAATCTCCTATAGAGACGACAGACTTGGATTATCTGCTACTTCATCAGGCTAATGATCGTATTTTAGATAAGATGGCTAGAAAAATCGGTGTAGACCGAGCCAAACTTCCAGCCAATATGATGGAATATGGCAATACCAGTGCAGCCAGTATCCCGATTTTACTTTCAGAGTGTGTAGAACAAGGCCTCATCCGTTTAGATGGTAGTCAGACTGTTCTGCTATCAGGCTTCGGTGGAGGCTTGACCTGGGGCACGCTCATTCTTACAATTTAGGTAATCATGTGGTGAACACATTGTTATAAAAAACTATTTATTTTAAAGGAGTCCTATCATGGCAGTATTTGAAAAAGTACAAGAAATTATCGTTGAAGAACTTGGAAAAGACGCATCAGAAGTAACACTTGAATCAACTTTTGATGATTTGGACGCAGATTCATTGGACTTGTTCCAAGTAATCTCAGAAATTGAAGATGCTTTTGATATCCAAATCGAAGCAGAAGATGACTTGAAAACAGTTGGTGACTTGGTTGCCTACGTTGAAGAGCAAACAAAATAAGCAGAATATAAGATAGAAGGAGTAGGGAAACCCGCTCCCTCTTGTTTAGGCAATAGTTTGATTGTCAAATTATGACAGTATCGAACTATTACGTAAGCAAGAAACGATGGAGGCACTATGAAAACACGTATTACAGAATTATTGAACATTGATTATCCTATCTTTCAAGGAGGAATGGCTTGGGTTGCTGATGGTGATTTGGCAGGAGCTGTTTCTAAGGCTGGAGGACTAGGGATTATCGGTGGGGGGAATGCCCCTAAAGAAGTTGTCAAGGCAAATATTGATAAAATCAAATCATTGACTGATAAACCCTTCGGTGTCAACATCATGCTTTTGTCTCCCTTTGTGGAAGATATTGTAGACCTCGTTATAGAGGAAGGTGTTAAGGTAGTTACAACAGGCGCAGGAAATCCAAGCAAATACATGGAACGTTTCCATGCTGCTGGTATTACAGTTATTCCAGTTGTACCAAGTGTTGCCCTAGCTAAACGCATGGAAAAAATCGGTGCGGATGCTGTTATTGCAGAAGGAATGGAAGCTGGGGGACACATTGGGAAATTAACAACCATGACCTTGGTGCGCCAGGTTGCTGCTGCTGTATCTATTCCTGTTATTGCTGCAGGAGGGATTGCGGATGGTGAAGGTGCTGCAGCTGGCTTTATGCTAGGTGCAGAGGCTATTCAGGTTGGAACTCGTTTTGTCGTTGCAAAAGAGTCTAATGCCCATCCAAATTATAAGGCGAAAATTTTAAAAGCTAGAGATATTGATACTACGATTTCAGCTCAACACTTTGGACATGCTGTTCGTGCGATTAAAAATCAGTTGACTCGTGATTTTGAACAAGCTGAAAAAGATGCTTTTAAACAAGAAAATCCAGATTTGGAAATTTTTGAACAAATGGGAGCAGGTGCTCTAGCCAAAGCGGTTGTTCACGGAGATGTGGATGGTGGCTCTGTTATGGCAGGTCAAATTGCAGGCCTTGTTTCCAAAGAAGAAACCGTTGAAGAAATCCTAAAAGATTTGTATTACGGAGCAGCTAAGAAAATTCAAGAAGAAGCCTCTCGTTGGGCAGGAGTTGTAAGAAATGACTAAAACAGCCTTTTTATTTGCTGGCCAAGGTGCCCAGTATCTAGGTATGGGCCGTGATCTATATGATCACTACCCTATTGTCAAAGAAACGATTGATCAAGCGAGTCAGGTACTCGGTTATGATTTGCGTCATCTCATTGATAGGGAAGAAGAAAAACTCAATCAGACCCGCTATACGCAACCAGCCATTTTAGCGACTTCAGTTGCTATTTATCGTTTATTGCAAGAAAAGGGCTATCAGCCTGATATGCTTGCTGGTTTGTCTCTTGGGGAATATTCTGCCTTGGTGGCCAGCGGTGCCTTGGATTTTGAAGATGCGGTAGCCTTGGTTGCTAAGCGTGGAGCCTATATGGAAGAAGCAGCCCCTGCTGGCTCTGGCAAGATGGTTGCAGTTCTCAATACGCCAGTAGAGGTCATTGAAGAAGCTTGTAAAAAGGCTTCTGAACTTGGAGTGGTTACCCCAGCCAACTATAATACACCTGCACAGATCGTGATTGGTGGAGAAGTGGCTGCAGTTGACCGAGCTGTCGAACTCTTGCAGGAAGCAGGTGCCAAACGCTTGATTCCTCTCAATGTTTCAGGGCCTTTTCATACCGCTCTTCTTGAGACTGCTAGCCAGAAACTAGCTGAAACTCTTGCTCAAGTAAGTTTTTCAGATTTTGCTTGTCCCCTAGTTGGTAATACAGAAGCTGCAATCATGCTAAAAGAAGACATTGCTCAACTCTTGACGCGTCAGGTTAAGGAACCAGTTCGTTTTTATGAAAGCATTGCAGTTATGCAAGAATCAGGCGTAACCAACTTTATCGAGATTGGACCGGGGAAAGTCTTGTCAGGCTTTGTCAAAAAAATTGATAAAACGGCTAAACTAGCCAATGTTGAAGATCAGGCGAGTTTGGAAGCCTTGCTAGAAAACGAGTAATCCCTTCTCCCATAAATGCGATAGAAAACAGGAGAAAAGAATGCAACTAAAAAATAAAAATATCTTTATTACAGGTTCGAGTCGTGGAATTGGTCTTGCCATTGCCCATAAGTTTGCTCAAGCAGGAGCCAACATTGTCTTAAATAGTCGTGGGGCAATCTCAGAAGAATTGATCGCTGAGTTTGCAGACTATGGTGTCAAGGTAGTTCCTATTTCAGGAGATGTGTCAGATTTTGCAGATGCTAAACGTATGGTTGAGCAAGCTATTGCAGAGCTGGGTTCAGTAGATGTTTTGGTCAACAATGCAGGGATTACCCAAGATACCCTGATGCTCAAGATGACAGAAGCAGATTTTGAAAAAGTGCTCAAGGTTAACCTGACTGGCGCCTTTAACATGACACAATCAGTCTTGAAACCGATGATGAAAGCTAGAGAAGGTGCTATCATTAATATGTCTAGTGTTGTTGGTTTGATGGGAAATATCGGTCAAGCTAACTATGCAGCTTCTAAGGCTGGTTTGATTGGTTTTACCAAGTCTGTGGCGCGTGAAGTGGCCAATCGCAATATCAGGGTTAATGCTATTGCACCTGGAATGATTGAGTCCGATATGACAGCTGTTCTATCCGACAAGGTAAAAGATGCTATGCTGGCGCAAATTCCTATGAAAGAATTTGGGCAGGCAGAGCAGGTTGCAGATTTAACAGTATTTTTAGCAGGCCAAGATTATCTAACTGGTCAAGTGGTTGCCATTGATGGTGGCTTAAGTATGTAGCAAAAGCTAGAGGTGAAAAAGATGAAACTAAATCGCGTAGTAGTAACAGGTTATGGAGTAACATCTCCAATCGGAAATACACCAGAAGAATTTTGGAATAGTTTGACAACTGGAAAAATCGGAATTGGTCCAATTACAAAATTTGATCATAGTGACTTTGATGTGCATAATGCAGCAGAAATCCAAGATTTTCCTTTTGATAAATACTTTGTTAAGAAAGATACCAATCGTTTTGATAACTATTCTTTATATGCCTTGTACGCAGCCCAAGAAGCTGTCAATCATGCAGGTCTTGATGTAGAGGCTATTGACAAGGATCGTTTTGGTGTTATCGTGGCCTCTGGTATTGGTGGAATCAAGGAAATTGAAGATCAAGTGCTTCGCCTAAACGAAAAAGGACCAAAACGTGTGAAACCATTGACCCTTCCAAAAGCCTTGCCAAATATGGCTTCAGGAAATGTTGCTATGCGTTTTGGAGCAAACGGTGTTTGTAAATCCATCAATACTGCCTGCGCTTCATCGAATGACGCGATTGGGGATGCCTTCCGCTCAATTAAATTTGGTTTCCAAGATGTTATGTTGGTAGGTGGTTCAGAAGCTTCTATCACACCTTTTGCTATTGCTGGTTTCCAAGCCCTAACTGCTCTCTCAACTACAGAGGATCCAACTCGTGCTTCCATTCCATTTGATAAGGACCGTAATGGTTTTGTCATGGGTGAAGGTTCTGGGATGTTGGTTCTTGAAAGCCTTGAACACGCTGAAAAACGTGGGGCTACTATCCTTGCTGAAGTGGTTGGTTATGGACATACCTGTGATGCCTACCACATGACTTCTCCTCATCCAGAAGGTAAGGGAGCTATCAAGGCCATCAAATTAGCCTTGGAAGAAGCTGAGATTTCCCCAGAACAAGTAGCCTATGTCAATGCTCACGGAACATCAACTCCTGCTAATGAAAAAGGAGAAAGTGGTGCGATCGTAGCTGTTCTTGGTAAGGAAGTACCTGTATCATCAACCAAATCTTTCACAGGACATTTGCTGGGGGCTGCAGGTGCAGTAGAAGCTATCGTAACAATCGAGGCTATGCGTCATAACTTTGTACCAATGACAGCTGGAACAAGTGAAGTATCAGATTATATCGAAGTCAATGTCGTTTATGGACAAGGCTTGGAGAAAGAAATTCCATACGCTATTTCAAATACTTTCGGTTTTGGTGGCCACAATGCAGTTCTTGCTTTCAAACGTTGGGAGAATAAATAACTATGAATTTAAACGATATTAAAGACTTGATGGCTCAATTTGACCAGTCAAGTTTGAGAGAGTTTTCTTATAAGAATGGGACGGATGAGTTACAGTTTAGTAAGAATGAAGCGAGACTTGTATCTGAAGTTGCACCTCAAGTTGCTCCAGCACCCGTTCTAGCAACACCAAGTCCAGTAGCTCCTACATCTGCTCCAGCAGAGACTGTAGTGGAAGAGACTTCGACGCCAGCTGAAACAAGTGTGGTTGCTGAGGGTGATGTTGTAGAGAGCCCACTTGTTGGGGTGGCTTACTTGGCTGCTGGACCAGATAAACCTGCCTTCGTTTCAGTTGGTGATAGTGTTAAAAAAGGTCAAACATTGGTGATTATCGAAGCCATGAAAGTCATGAATGAAATCCCAGCACCTAAGGATGGTGTGGTAACGGAAATTCTCGTTTCTAACGAAGAAATGGTTGAGTTTGGTAAAGGATTGGTACGTATCAAATGATCGATATTCAAGGAATCAAAGAAGCCCTTCCCCACCGCTATCCTATGCTTCTAGTGGACCGTGTCTTGGAAGTGAGCGAGGACACTATTGTTGCTATCAAAAATGTGACCATCAATGAGCCTTTCTTTAACGGCCATTTTCCTCAATATCCAGTTATGCCAGGTGTTCTGATTATGGAAGCCTTGGCGCAAACAGCTGGTGTCTTGGAGTTATCAAAACCTGAAAATAAAGGTAAACTAGTCTTTTACGCTGGTATGGACAAGGTTAAGTTCAAGAAGCAAGTTGTACCTGGAGACCAATTAGTTATGACGGCAACTTTTGTAAAACGTCGCGGTAGCATTGCCGTGGTTGAAGCAAAGGCTGAAGTGGATGGCAAGCTTGCGGCCAGTGGTACTCTTACCTTTGCAATTGGGAACTAAGGAGGTTCTCCATGTTTCGAAAAATTTTAATTGCCAATCGTGGTGAAATTGCGGTTCGTATTATCCGTGCGGCGCGTGAATTGGGTATTTCGACGGTGGCGGTTTATTCAACTGCTGATAAGGAAGCCCTTCATACGCTTTTGGCAGATGAGGCAGTTTGTATCGGTCCTGGCAAGGCAACGGAGTCTTATCTCAATATTAATGCGGTTCTATCAGCTGCAGTCTTGACTGAGGCAGAAGCCATTCACCCAGGTTTTGGATTTCTCAGTGAAAATTCCAAATTTGCAACCATGTGTGAAGAAGTTGGTATCAAGTTTATCGGTCCATCTGGTCATGTTATGGATATGATGGGGGATAAGATCAATGCGCGTGCTCAGATGATTAAAGCAGGTGTGCCTGTTATACCAGGTTCAGATGGAGAAGTGCATAACTCTGAGGAAGCTTTAATTGTTGCTGAAAAAATTGGCTATCCTGTGATGCTCAAGGCTTCAGCAGGTGGAGGTGGTAAAGGGATTCGTAAGGTTGAAAAACCAGAAGACCTCGTTTCAGCCTTTGAAACTGCCTCTAGCGAAGCCAAGGCCAACTATGGCAATGGTGCTATGTACATTGAACGGGTTATCTATCCAGCTCGTCACATCGAGGTTCAAATCCTAGGAGATGAGCATGGACATGTGATTCACTTGGGTGAACGGGATTGTTCTCTTCAACGGAATAATCAAAAGGTTTTAGAAGAAAGTCCTTCGATTGCAATCGGAAAAACATTGCGTCATGAAATTGGTGCTGCTGCTGTTCGAGCGGCAGAGTCTGTTGGCTATGAGAATGCAGGGACCATTGAGTTTCTTCTTGATGAATCCAGCGGTAAATTCTATTTTATGGAGATGAATACTCGTGTACAAGTAGAACACCCAGTAACAGAATTTGTTTCAGGTGTTGATATCGTTAAGGAACAGATTCGCATTGCGGCAGGTCAACCTCTGTCTGTTAAGCAAGAAGATATTGTTCTACGAGGTCATGCTATTGAATGTCGTATCAATGCAGAAAACCCAGCCTTCAACTTTGCTCCAAGTCCAGGTAAGATTACCAATCTCTATCTTCCGAGTGGAGGAGTTGGTTTGCGCGTGGATTCAGCAGTTTATCCAGGCTATACCATTCCCCCCTATTATGATAGTATGATTGCCAAAGTCATTGTTCATGGAGAGAATCGTTTTGATGCTTTGATGAAAATGCAGCGTGCCCTCTATGAACTAGAGATTGAGGGAGTGCAGACCAATGCTGATTTCCAGCTTGACCTCATTTCAGATCGCAATGTCATTGCTGGAGATTATGATACTTCCTTCTTGATGGAAACCTTCTTACCTAAATATCAAGAAAAAGAATAAAATGACTTTAAGAGTTTAAACCGAAAAGGGGAATCAATGGCTCTATTTAGTAAAAAAGATAAGTATATTCGAATCAATCCCAATCGTTCGGTTAGGGAAAAACCTCAAGCCAAGCCAGAGGTTCCAGATGAATTATTTTCTAAGTGTCCAGGATGTAAGCATACCATCTATCAGAAGGATCTGGGAAGTGAGCGTATCTGTCCGCACTGTAGCTATACCTTTCGTATTTCTGCCCAAGAACGCTTGGCTTTGACGATTGATATGGGAACCTTCAAGGAATTGTTTACAGGGATTGAAAGCAAGGATCCCTTGCATTTCCCTGGTTATCAAAAGAAACTAGCAACAATGCGTGAAAAAACAGGGCTGGATGAAGCTGTTGTGACAGGAACTGCTCTTATTAAAGGTCAGACTGTGGCTCTTGGGATAATGGATTCCAACTTTATCATGGCTTCTATGGGTACAGTTGTAGGGGAAAAAATCACTCGTTTGTTTGAGTATGCGACTGTTGAACAGTTACCAGTTGTTCTCTTCACAGCATCTGGTGGAGCCCGTATGCAGGAAGGAATCATGAGTCTCATGCAGATGGCCAAGATCTCTGCAGCAGTTAAACGCCATTCAAATGCTGGTCTCTTTTATCTGACCATTTTGACAGATCCAACGACAGGTGGTGTGACAGCTTCTTTCGCTATGGAAGGAGATATCATTCTGGCTGAACCACAGAGCTTGGTCGGTTTTGCTGGGCGTCGTGTGATTGAAAATACGGTTCGTGAAAGCTTGCCTGAGGGGTTCCAAAAGGCAGAATTCCTATTGGAACATGGCTTTGTGGATGCTATTGTTAAAAGGAGAGACTTGCCAGATACCATTGCTAGCCTAGTCAGATTGCACGGAGGGAGTCCAAGATGAATATTGCAAAAATAGTCAGAGAAGCGCGTGAGCAGAGTCGCTTGACAACTTTGGACTTTGCGACAGGCATTTTTGATGAATTTATCCAATTACACGGTGACCGTTCTTTTCGTGACGATGGTGCAGTTGTTGGTGGTATTGGCTGGCTTGGAGACCAAGCTGTAACAGTGGTTGGTATCCAAAAAGGCAAGAGCTTGCAAGACAACCTTAAACGGAATTTTGGACAACCACATCCAGAAGGCTACCGTAAGGCCTTACGGTTGATGAAACAAGCTGAAAAGTTTGGCCGTCCAGTTGTGACCTTTATCAATACAGCAGGTGCTTATCCTGGTGTCGGGGCGGAAGAACGTGGACAGGGAGAAGCCATCGCTCGCAATCTCATGGAAATGAGTGACCTGAAAGTTCCGATTATTGCTATCATTATCGGTGAAGGTGGTTCAGGTGGGGCTCTGGCTCTAGCAGTCGCAGATAGTGTCTGGATGTTGGAAAATTCTATCTATGCTATTCTCAGTCCAGAAGGTTTTGCTTCCATTCTATGGAAGGACGGTACTCGTGCCATGGAAGCGGCAGAACTGATGAAAATCACTTCGCATGAGCTGCTAGAAATGGACGTGGTGGACAAGGTGATTTCTGAAGCAGGACTTTCTAGTAAAGAACTGATTAAGAGTGTCAAAAAAGAACTCCAAGCTGAGCTAGCTAGACTTTCACAAAAATCGCTAGAAGAGTTGTTGGAAGAGCGTTATCAACGATTTAGAAAATACTAAGAATGACTAAATGAGACTAGAAAGGTCTCATTTTTTATAGAAATATGCACTTCAGGTTAAAAAATTGACAGTTGAGGAGATGGACTATTAAATAGGCAAAAAAGATGTATACTGTAGATCTAAGCTTACAAAAATTTATTTTAAGGAGGTACTTGCAATGACAGGTACAGAAACATTTACAGTTCTTTCATCTGAGAACTTAGAGCAAACTTCAGGTGGTAGAATGATTTGGTTGGTTGATGATAGACATTGGGATTCGCCATATGCATATAGTTTAGCGACAGAATGGAGTACAATACTGACTCATGTGAATAGACGTGCTTATGGTATTGGCTATTAATAAATTAAAGGAGTGAGTATGAAAAAACTAGGGCATTTAGGAGTCTTTACATCACTGGTATTTCTATCGGTTTATCTACCAGAGTTAGGGATTGTACAAATCACTAAGTTTTTAGGATGGGGGATAGATGGCTATTTTATCTTTTTAACAGTTGAAGTAATAGCTCTTTTGCTATTATTTATCTACTGGCTCAAAAAGAAAGAGATGCTCTATATTTTTGAAAAAAAGGGTTCAAAGAAGTCAAGATTCTTTTACCTTGTAGTTGGTCTAGTGGCTACTTATTTTGATCGTCAATTGGTGGATGCTTTTCAGCTGCAATTTCATCACCTAATTGATAACAAGTATATCTTTCAAGACCTACTTTCGGTCCTATACTCCAATGGGCAACCAACTTTTCTATCAACTGTTCTTAGTTTCATTTTAACAGTAGTTGTCGCACCTATATTGGAGGAACTGATTCATAGAGGGTATTTTATGAATACCTTTTTCCACCAGTCCAAGTACTATCTGGATGTTATTCTATCTGCTCTTATATTTGGACTTAGTCATTTGATCCTAACTCACCGAGATCCTATCAGTTTGATTATTTATAGTTTAGGCGGTCTCTTCTATGCCCTAGTATATCGGTGGACAAAGAACTTAAAAATCACCATCCTGTGCCATAGTTTTTTTAACTTTCTCATTTATGCAAAACCCATCTGGATTTTTGTTTATAATTATGTCTATTACCACTTTTTAAGATAGTGGAAGCAAAGAAAACAGTGTTTGATAGTTGTCAAACACTGTTTTCTATCTACTATTCTTCAGTTACAAATTGACTAAGCAGTCCGTTGATAAAGCGAGCTGATTTTTGATCTGAAAAATTCTTAGCGAGTTCAATGGCTTCATTGACTGCTACTAGCTGAGGTGTATCAAATGATGTGATTTCAAAGATACCTAAGCGTAGTAAGTTTTTTTCGACCAAAGTCAAGCGTTCAACTGTCCAGCCTGACTTGAGGTGCTGGTTGATTTGTTTATCCAACTCGTCTTTTTGAGTTTGAACACCAGAAACCAAGTTCAGAAGAAAGGCAGGGATTTGCACATCTGCCTCTTCACGATCATGCGTGTAGGCAAAGCGACAAGCTGTTTCCATATCTGTGCCAAATTCAAGGCTCATGAGAGCTTGAAAAGCGCATTTACGAAGTTCGCGTCTAGATTCTAATAATGGACTAGTCATTGAGGAAGTCCTCGTTAAATAAATCTTTCAACTCAGGTTTTGGCGTTTTATCTGGAACGATTCCTGTAACATGGATATTGACAGCAGAAAGTTCCACATCAGCCATATCATGGACAGCATCTTTGACCGCTTTTTGAATAGCAAGAGCAACTTTTGGTACTTTCACACCGTACTCAAGGTAGAGATAGATGTCAGCAGTTAGTTCTTCGTTGCTTTCTTTTAAGTAGACGCCGCGTCCAAGAGAGAGTTTTGATAGGGTATCAGATACGGATTTATTTGAAAATGAGTGGACACCGTCAACTTTAGCAGTTGCGATGGCAATGATTTTTTCAAGTACACGTGGAGCGATAACGATTTCGCCAAATTGTTCTTCAATTCCCATAGAATGACCTCTTTCTAGAGATTAGGCACGAGAAACGTAAGTTCCTTCTGCAGTGTTGATGATCAATTTTTGTCCAGCTTCGATAAAGTCTGGAACGTTGACAACAAGTCCAGTTTCCATAGTTGCTGGTTTACCAGAACCTGTAACAGTAGCACCTTTGATAGATGGTTGTGTTTCAGCGACTGTTAATTCAACAGTAGTTGGTACAGTTACACCGATCACTTCAGTTCCGTAGAATTGGATTTTCACATCAGAGTTTTCAAGGATGTAAAGCAATTCATTTTCAACGTTTACGACTGGGATTTCGTATTGGTCGTAAGTTTCAGTGTTCATGAAGTAGGCAGTTTCATCCATTTTGTACAAGTATTGAGCTGGAACAGTTTCGATAATAGCTTGTTCGAATTTTTCTTCTGGACGGTAGCTTGTGTCAAAAGTAGAACCAGTACGGACATCACGCAATTTCATACGCATGATTGTGTTCCCTTTACCTGGTTTGTGGTGGCTAGCTTCCAAAACGCGGATTAATTTTCCGTCTGCAGTTTCAAATGTCATACCAGCTTTCAATTTGCTTGCTTCAATCATGTTTTTACCTCTTTAATAAATATTATTACTCTTCATTTTACCATAAAATCTTCTGGAAATAAAGCCAAAATAGTTATTGGGAGATGGTAGGGGAGAAAAAGAATATTGCCTAGTCAGGTGGAGTGGTTAATGTTAAAGAGTATCCACTATATTTCTTCTCATACTCAATGGAAATCAAAGAGCAAACTAGGAAGTAAGTAGCAGGCTGCTCAAAACACTGTTTTGAGGTTGTGGATAGAACTGACGAAGTCAGTAACCATATATACGGTAATGTGACGCTGACATGGTTTGAAGAGTATTATATTTCAAAAGGCCGAAGTAAGCTTACTCCGACCTGTTAGTACTGTCTTAAAAAGATTGATTTTTATTCTGGTTCTACCAAAATTTTAATTTGTGACTTATCTTGAGTTAATTCGATAAAGCCTTCTTCGACGATATTTTCCAATTTAATTTTCTTAGTAACTAATTTTTCAGCAGAGAAGTAGCCTTGTTCCATCAATTCTAATACTTTAGGGAAGATATGACGATAAGCAATGATTCCTTTTAGTGTCTTTTCTTGGATTGCAAATTCATTCGGATTAATATTTGCTTCTCGTTCCCAGATAGAGACCACCATGCACTCACCTGCTTTATGTACAGTAGCTAAGGCTTGTCCTAAAACTACTGGCACACCCGTTACTTCATAAGAAACATCTACACCACCGTTTGTTAAACGATGAATAGCTTCAACAGCTGTTTCACCTTCTTCCGGACGGACAACGATAGCTCCTAACTCTTCAGCTTTTGCTTGACGTTCAGGTGATAGTTCAACAGCAAAAATCTTAGAAGCACCCGCTGCACGAAGGGCTTCTACAATTAAGAGACCAATCGGACCTAAGCCAAAGACAGCAGCAGTATCACCAGCTTTTAGTGCTGATTGACGAACTGCATAAACTGCAACAGCAGCTGGCTCAGTGAGAGCAGCTTGCTCATAGCTTAAGCTATCTGGAATGACATGTACTAAGTCACTGTCTAAAACACAATATTTGGCAAATCCACCGTCTGCAGCCAAACCGACAAAATTAAGGTTTGGATCCAAATTATAATTACCAACTAAGTTATTCTTAGCTAGAATTGGTTCTACAGCAACACGATCACCAACTTTAACACGAGTAACATCGCTTCCGACTTCTACAATTTCACCAGAAAATTCATGTCCCAGTGTTACTGATGCTTTTTGACCAGAATAGACATGTTTTCTGTTGGGATGAAGATAGGTCCATCTAAAAATTCGTGGAGGTCAGTACCACAAATTCCTGTGAATTTAACAGCAACTTTTACTTGGTGCGGAAGTACCTCAGGGACTTCTACTTCTTGAATACGAACATCTTTCGCTGCATGCCAGCGAGCTGCTTTCATTGTAGCCATATGAATAACTCCTTATTGTTGTGATTTTTAGTTTTCCTTTTAGGAAACTCCACATGCAATATTGTAAACGCTTTCCCTGTGTTTGTCAAGAAAAAACCAACCTCAGGGCTCAATGTCATTAAGTTAAGAAATTCAAATACAATTCTGTATTTGGGTTTCTTTTTTATGTGATAAACTATAATTAAGGAGGTATTTCCCATGATAAAACAGATAAAAGCCCACTTGGATAAGAGTATTCAGAGTATCATTGGTCAAAAAGTTGAGTTCGTCAAACAAGATGAACAGGCCTTTACTCGTAAAAGAAGTTTATCACTAGAAACCATGATTCGTACAATTCTGGGAATAGGAGGGAAATCCTTGTCAAAAGAATTACTAGATGCCAAACTGACAGTTTCAAATTCAGCCTTTGTTCAAAGACGCTATCAGATAAAACCTGAGGCTTTCTATGCCCTATTTAAAGAATTTACAGCACCTATTCCACTTAATACTGCTTTTCCAATATTCGCTGCTGATGGGAGTGATATCTGTATTCCTCGAAATCCCATGGATACAGAAACCTCTATCCAAACAAAAAAGGATGTTAAATCCTATAATCTTATGCACATAAATGCCCTATACGACTTGACGACTGGAATGTATAGAGATGTTTCTATTCAAGACAAACATGCGCAACATGAGCGCTTGGCTCTGATTCAGATGATGAAGGCTTCTCCCTTTCGAGAAAGCTCTTGTTATCATGGATAGAGGCTATGAAAGTTACAATCTCATGGCTCATTTTCAAGAAAAAGGTTGGTTTTATGTCATCCGCATTCGCGAGGGAAAGCAATCTATGTATTCCTCCTTCAACTTGCCAAATACAGAGTGTTTTGAGCAAACATTTTCTCTAACATTATCACGAAAACAAACCAAGCAGTTTAAAAAACTTTATCATGATTTTCCCAATAACTATCATTTTATTCCGCACAATTCTACTTTTGATTTTCTTCCAGAAACAAGTCAAAAACAGGATCCTGTAGCACTCTATGAGCTTCCTTTTCGTATGGTGCGTTTAGAAGTGGAAGAAGGAAAATACGAAACTTTAGTGACAAATACAGACTATTCAGTCCAAGAATTAAAAAATCTCTACGCCAGTAGATGGGGCATAGAGACTAGTTTTCGTGACCTGAAATACAGTGTTGGCTTGGTCAATTTTCATGCAAAAAAGAAGGAAGGGATTCTCCAAAAAATCTTTGCTCGTTTTACAAATTTTAACTTTTGTCGTTGGGTAACCTCGCAACTTGCCATCGACAGTAGTCACAAAAAGCAAAGATACAAAGTGTGTTTCTCAGATGCGGCTTATGCCTGCCGTTTATTTTTAAACGGTTCCCTTTCTTCTCTCCAGTTGAAAAACTACCTCAAGAAACAGTTATCTATTATTCGACCGAATCGAAAATGTCCAAGAAAGATAAAGGCTCAATCGGTAGTTGATTTCATCTATAGAGTAACATAAATCTCAAAAAATAGGATGAAAAAACCTTTATTTGTCATGCAAAAAAACAGAAGATGCGATAGAGAATCACCTTGATGATCTCAATCACACCTCCTATTCAAGTAGTTAGATCACTAACTTAATGACATTGCCTCAGGGCTGGTTTCTTTTACATATTACTCTTCTTTCAACTTCGCTAATTCCTGGGCAAGGAGTTTAAGGGCGACTTGTGGGTTGGCTTGGCCTTTGGTTGCTTTCATAAGGAAGCCTGTAAAGGCCTTGTCTGCGTTACGTTTGCCTGATTTGAAGTCGGCAACAGCGGCTTCGTTATCGGCGAATACTTGGTGGATAATTGGAATCAAAACAGCTGGATCTGAGATTTGGACCATACCTGCTTTTTCAACGTATTCACGCGCTCCACCACCGTTTTTAGCCAGGTGGACAAAGACTTTCTTAGCAATCTTAGAAGAGATCGTGCCGTCTTCGATAATAGCAATCATTTCAACCAAGTTTTCTGGTGTCAATTCGATTTGTTCGAGAGTTTTGCCTTCAGCGTTCAAGAATTGAGCGACTTCCCCTTGGAGCCAGTTAGAGACTTGCTTGGCATCACCACCAAGAGCGACAGCTTTTTCAAAGAAATCAGAAGTGACTTTATTTGCAGTCAACTGACTAGCATCGTAGTCTGATAAGCCAAGTTCAGATACATAACGTGCACGGCGTTCTTTTGGAAACTCTGGTAACTCTGTACGCATTTCCTCAATCCACTCGTCTGAGATTTCAAAGAGAGGTAGGTCTGGTTCTGGGAAGTAGCGGTAGTCTGCAGCCCCTTCCTTGACACGCATGAGGATGGTTGCCTTGTTGGCTTCATCGTAACGGCGTGTTTCTTGGCGGATTTGACCACCTGAGCGAAGAATTTCAGCCTGGCGTTGGACTTCGTATTCAAGACCTTTGCGAACGTTTGAGAAGGAGTTGAGGTTCTTCAATTCAGTCTTGGTACCGAATTTTTCTTGACCATAAGGACGAAGGGAGATGTTGGCATCCACACGCATAGAACCTTCTTCCATCTTAACGTCAGAAATACCAGCGTACTGGATAACTTCCTTGAGGGCAGTCAGATAAGCGTAGGCTTCTTCTGGCGAACGCATATCGGCTTCAGATACAATCTCAATCAAAGGCACTCCTTGTCGGTTGAGGTCAACATAAGAGTAGCCATCTGTACCGTGGGTGTTTTTACCAGCGTCTTCCTCTAGGTGGGCGCGTTCGATACCGATTTTCTTAGTTGTACCGTCTTCTAACTCGACTTCAATCCAACCATTGTAGCCGATTGGCTCATCAAACTGAGAAATTTGGTAGGCCTTTGGATTGTCAGGATAGAAGTAATTCTTACGGTCAAAGTGCATCTTTTTGTGGATGTCCATATTGAGGGCAAGAGCTGCCTTGATACCGGCATCGACTACACCCTTATTGAGAACCGGAAGTACTCCTGGGAAAGACCAGTCAATTACGTTGGTGTTGGCATTTTGGTCATTTCCAAAGTGGGCAGAAGTAGGTGAGAAGATTTTTGAATTGGTGTTGAGCTCTACGTGGACTTCAAGTCCAATGACTGTTTCAAAGTTCATTAGTTGTCACCTCCAAAAATCACGGGTTGTTGTTTGTGGTAGTCTGTTGTTGCTTCAAAGGCAGCAGCAACTTGGTAAATGGTTTCCTCAGAATACTTAGGACCAATCAATTGGAGACCAACAGGTAGACCTTGAGAGAAACCAGCAGGAATCGAAATTCCTGGGAGACCAGCCAAGTTGACTGGGATGGTCAAAAGGTCAGCCAAGTACATAGCAACTGGATCGTGGTTGAGTGAGTCCAAGTCATAGGCAACGCTTGGTGCAGTTGGTCCCAAAATCAAGTCATAATCCGCAAAAACTTTTTCGAAATCTTGAATGATAAGGGTACGAACCTGACCAGCTTTCTTATAGTAGGCGTCATAGTAACCTGATGAAAGGCTGAAAGTACCTAGCATGATACGACGTTTCACTTCTTCACCGAAACCTTGGCTACGGCTGTTTACATAGATTTCATCAAGATTAGTCGCATCTTCTGCGCGGTAGCCGTAACGGATACCGTCAAAACGTTGCAAGTTTGAGGAAGCTTCGGATGAAGCGATGATGTAGTAGACGGCAACACCGTATTTTGAGTGAGGAAGACTGACTTCTTCAACGATAGCACCAAGTTTTTCAAAGTGCTTAGCAGCATTCAGAATGGTTTCTTTAACCTCTGGGTCAATTCCTTCACCAAGGTATTCCTTAGGCAAGGCGATTTTCATTCCCTTGATGTCTTGGCCGATTTTTGAAGTAAAGTCAGCAATGCGGACAGGAGCAGAAGTAGAGTCTTTAGCATCTTCGCTAGCAATAGCGTTAAGCAAGAGGGCATTTTCCTTAACAGTTGGTGCAAAAGGTCCGATTTGGTCTAGAGAGCTACCGAAGGCAATGAGACCGAAACGTGAAACTGTTCCGTAGGTTGGTTTGAGACCAACAATCCCATTGAAGGCAGCAGGTTGGCGGATAGAACCACCAGTATCAGAACCAAGTGACAAGCGGACTTGCCCAGAGGCTACAGCTACGGCTGAACCACTTGAAGAACCACCAGGAACCTTGCTGTGGTCCCAAGCATTTTTAGTGGCACCATAGTGAGAAGTTTCACCTGAACCACCCATAGCAAATTCGTCCATGTTGGTTTTCCCAACGACAATCATGCCTTTAGCCTTTGCATTGGAAACGGCTGTCGCATCAAAGATTGGCTCATAGTTGTAGAGCATTTTTGAGGCAGCAGTTGTGAGAATACCGTCAGTAGAGATATTATCTTTAACTGCAAGTGGAATTCCTGAAAGGACATTATCAGCGTCAATTCCAGCTTCATCAATGGCTTTGGCTT
Source organism: Streptococcus mitis (assembly GCA_032481955.1). Lineage (GTDB taxonomy): Bacteria > Bacillota > Bacilli > Lactobacillales > Streptococcaceae > Streptococcus > Streptococcus mitis_DQ. The sequence goes on from JAWERV010000015.1 coordinate 39,021, forward strand.
GAGCAAGAGCCTGCTCCTCAGCGATGGTAACAAAAGCGTTGATAGCTGTCTCTCGAGACTTGATATCTTCAAGCGTAGCTTGGGTCAATTCAGTTGCAGAAATTTCCTTAGAGACAAGGAGATTGTGCAAGTCTTCAATGGTTTTATTGTTGAAAGTCATTAGGCATCTCCTCCATCGTCTAGAATAGCTGGCACCTTGATATAGTAGTTATCTTTTTCAGGCACATTTTTAAACAAGCGATCGCGGTCTGTTCCTTCTTCGGCCACATCAGGGCGGAGTACAGTCTTGCGGTCAGCCATAGTTGTAGTAGGTGCGACACCAGTTGTGTCAACTTCGCCCAGCAATTCAACCATGTCAACAATCTTAGACAAGGTCGTCGCAAAGGCAGCAGTTTCTTCTTCAGAGAATCTTAATTTTGAAAGATTGGCAACGTGTGTTACCTCTTCTTGCGTAATTTTCATCTTGCATCCTTTCGTGAAATGATGATTTTTAGTCTGTTCTATTTTACCATATTTTCCTATAAATAAGGGAGGGAAAGCTAAAAAAAGACAGGTGAAGGCTAGAGAAGTATTTTAATAATGATTAATTTGAAAAGAGGATTTCAAAGGGGAATTTATATGATACAATGGTATAACAGAGAAGTGAAGACGGTGGTTACGAAATCGAAAGGATGGTGATGCTTATGTGCAGAACCCGTAAAATCTTAGTAGAAAGGAGTAACCAGATTTGTCACCCTTTGAGGTTTTGACACTCATGTTTGTAGCTGGTAACTTTGTTATCACGCTCCTGAAGTTCATCCTTGAATTGGTAAAAGAGACAAAAAAATAGCCGTCCTAACTTTGGCGAGTTAACGAGCTATTTTTTAGTTATGTAACTACAGCCACCGTCTTAAACGGCTCTGTGGGGTGTTGTTGACGCAACACCTTTTTCTATATTCATTGTAACATTTATTTTAAAAATTGCAAGGGGAATTGTTCTACTTTAGCAGTATCTAATATAAAATAGAAATTGAAAAAAATGCTAAAATCCGATATAATGGAGTGTTGAAAGGAATGGTAAAATCCAATGTAAAAATCATTCTTAGCTATTGAAACAAGAAAAATAGAGAATCAAAGAAAGAGAACTTATGAATATTCAA
>JAWERV010000016.1:0-39166 GCA_032481955.1 Streptococcus mitis
TTCGAGAAGTGACGTGGGAGATGAAAATCGATTGAACCACTTACAAGGAGAATAGAAAATGGCTAAAAAAAGCAAACAACTTCGTGCTGCTCTTGAGAAAATCGACAGCACAAAAGCATACAGCGTAGAAGAAGCTGTAGCACTTGCAAAAGAAACTAACTTTGCAAAATTTGACGCAACTGTAGAAGTTGCTTACAACTTGAACATCGACGTTAAAAAAGCTGACCAACAAATCCGTGGAGCAATGGTATTGCCAAACGGTACTGGTAAAACTTCACGCGTTCTTGTTTTCGCACGTGGTGCAAAAGCTGAAGAAGCAAAAGCTGCTGGTGCAGACTTTGTTGGTGAAGATGACCTTGTTGCTAAAATCAACGACGGTTGGTTGGACTTCGACGTAGTTATCGCTACACCTGACATGATGGCTCTTGTTGGACGTCTTGGACGTGTCCTTGGACCACGTAACTTGATGCCAAACCCTAAAACTGGTACTGTGACAATGGATGTTGCAAAAGCAGTTGAAGAGTCTAAAGGTGGTAAAATCACTTACCGTGCTGACCGTGCAGGTAACGTTCAAGCAATCATCGGTAAAGTATCATTTGAAGCTGAAAAATTGGTTGAAAACTTCAAAGCTTTCAACGAAACGATCCAAAAAGCAAAACCAGCTACAGCTAAAGGAACTTACGTAACAAACTTGACTATCACAACTACTCAAGGTGTTGGTATCAAAGTTGACGTAAACTCACTTTAATCAGTAGTTTATATCAGAGAACGAGTACGAAAGTGCTCGTTTTTTTAGGTACGACGGGCATTCCGTTCATCTGAGATGTAAGTCTTCTGTGGGTACCATATACTAGTAAACCTGTTAGCGATTCTCAAGTCTGACGCTGGAAATAAGAATCGGTAGAGAGTGAGATAGCGAAATCGTGGTTATACGAATAGGCACGTGATAGTAAGGTGTATATAGTGGATAAGGGTACCAGCAACTCTAAAGTCCAAATATGTAGTCGTAACCTATATGCGTAAACTAGGTGAGTAATTGAATTTGAACTAGGGAGGTAATAATAAATTTATGCTATAGTCATGGTGGCTTGTATGCTTTTGACTCTAGTTTATCAAATAATAGATTAGAATTGTCAGATAATATAATTTTATGTTATAATGAAGAAAAAACAGAGGTGTTCAAATGTCAGAAGCAGGTCATAAATTTTTAGCAAAACTGGGGAAAAAACGCTTACGCCCAGGTGGGAAACGTGCCACAGATTGGTTAATTGCGGAAGGAGGATTTTCAAAAGAAAAGAGAATACTAGAGGTTGCATGTAATAGAGGTACTACAGCAATTGAGTTGGCACAGCGATTTGGTTGTAAGATAACTGCTGTTGATATGGATGCTCAAGCTTTAGAAGTGGCTAAAAAATCTGCTGAAACAGCAGGTGTTGCTCATTTGATTAGGTTTGAAAGAGCGAATGCAATGAAACTTCCTTATGAAGATGCTAGTTTTGATATTGTTATAAATGAAGCTATGCTGACTATGCAGGCCGATCAAGCTAAGAAAAAATGTGTAATGGAGTATCTAAGGGTTTTAAAACCTGGAGGTCTTCTCTTGACACATGATGTGCTTCTTAAGGAAGCTAAAGAGTCTGTCAGACAGGAACTGTCGCAAGCAATTCATGTAAATGTAGGTCCTTTAACTCAAGATGGTTGGGAACAGGTGATGATAGAATCAGGTTATTGTGATGTGAAAGTATTGACTGGTGAAATGACCTTAATGAAATTATCAGGTATGATTTATGACGAAGGTTGGCTAGGAACTTTGAGAATTTGTATAAATGCTTGTAAAAAGGAGAATAGAAAGCAGTTTTTAACGATGTATAAAATGTTTGCTAAGAATAAACAGAAACTGGGCTTTATTGCCATGGCTAGTTATAAATCATCAAATCGTTAGATAATTATTGAAGTTAACTTTTCCTTTTTTCTTTCTTAAAAAATATGCTATAATAGAGAGTAAAAAACTTTGAAAGAAAGAAAAAGATGAATTTAAAAGATTACATTGCAACAATTGAAAATTATCCGAAGGAAGGAATTACCTTCCGTGATATCAGTCCTTTGATGGCTGATGGGAATGCTTATAGCTATGCTGTTCGTGAAATTGTTCAGTATGCTACTGACAAGAAAATTGACATGATTGTAGGTCCTGAGGCTCGTGGATTTATCGTGGGTTGTCCAGTTGCCTTTGAGTTGGGAATTGGTTTTGCACCTGTTCGTAAACCAGGTAAATTGCCACGCGAAGTCATTTCTGCTGACTATGAAAAAGAGTACGGTGTTGATACCTTGACTATGCATGCTGACGCTATTAAGCCAGGTCAACGTGTTCTTATCGTAGATGACCTCTTGGCTACAGGTGGAACTGTTAAGGCAACTATCGAGATGATTGAAAAACTTGGTGGTGTTGTAGCAGGTTGTGCCTTCCTTGTTGAATTGGATGAATTGAACGGTCGTGAAAAAATCGGTGACTATGATTACAAAGTTCTGATGCATTATTAATGAAAAACAGTCCCTAGGGCTGTTTTCTCTACATTAGGATATAAAAAGAGACTATAGCTAGTTAGAGAAAAAGTATAATTGAAAACTATATCTTCTTGCAGTATAATAAAGGAAACAAGTGTTTACATTTTAACTCTAAACACAAGCAATTATTCCTGAAAGAGTACAGTTAGGAGAGGGTTATGCCGATTCGAATTGATAAAAAACTACCAGCTGTTGAGATTTTACGGACAGAGAATATCTTTGTCATGGATGATCAACGTGCGGCCCACCAAGATATCCGTCCTTTGAAAATTTTAATTTTAAATCTCATGCCACAGAAAATGGTCACAGAGACACAGTTGTTGCGCCATTTGGCTAATACACCCCTGCAACTGGATATTGATTTTCTCTATATGGAAAGCCATCGTTCTAAGACAACTCGTTCAGAGCACATGGAGACCTTTTATAAAACTTTTCCTGAAGTTAAGGACGAGTATTTTGATGGGATGATTATCACAGGTGCTCCAGTTGAGCATTTACCATTTGAGGAAGTGGACTATTGGGAGGAATTCAGTCAGGTGCTTGAGTGGTCCAAGACCCATGTCTATTCGACCCTTCATATCTGTTGGGGTGCTCAGGCTGGTCTTTATCTGCGCTATGGAGTGGAAAAATACCAGATGGACAGTAAGCTATCAGGTATTTATCCTCAAGACACCCTAAAAGAGGGTCACCTTCTTTTTAGAGGCTTTGATGATAGCTACGTTTCCCCTCATTCACGGCATACGGAGATTTCTAAGGAAGAGGTCTTAAACAAAACTAATCTCGAGATTTTATCAGAGGGTCCTCAGGTTGGGGTTTCGATTTTGGCCAGTCGGGATTTACGAGAAATTTATAGTTTTGGGCATTTGGAATATGACCGTGATACCTTGGCAAAAGAGTATTTTAGGGATCGTGATGCAGGTTTAGATCCTCATATTCCAGAAAATTACTTTAAGGATGATGATGTCAACCAGACACCTTGTCTTTGTTGGTCTTCATCAGCAGCCCTCTTTTTCAGTAACTGGGTAAACTATGCGGTCTATCAGGAAACACCTTTTGACTGGAGAAAAATTCAAGATGATGCATCTGCATTTGGGTATTTATAAGAGGAATTATGACATATTTAGACGCTTTTAAATCAGGGAACTTGGTTTTACCGAGTGCCCTTCTCTTGCATTTTAAGGAACTCTTTCCTTCCAGCGATGATTTTCTGGTCTGGCAATTTTTCTATTTGCAAAATACGACAGGTTTGGAAGAAATGTCGCCAAGCCAGATTGCTGAAAGGATTGGTAAGGAAATTTCGGATGTCAATCAGGCTATTTCCAATCTGACAGAGAGGGGACTGCTTCAGTATCGAACGATTGAATTGAATGGCGAAATTGAATTGCTTTTTGATGCTAGTTTGGCTTTGGAACGATTGGATGACTTGCTTGGAGCTAGCTCTTCGAGTTCAGACCAGTTGACACCTCAAAATCAGCTCAAGGATTTGGTGGAAACCTTCCAGCAGGAGTTGGGACGCTTGTTGACACCTTTTGAGATTGAGGATTTGACCAAGACACTAAAGGAAGATGAGACCAGTGCCGACTTGATTAAGGAAGCTCTTCGCGAAGCTGTTTTGAATGGAAAACCAAACTGGAAGTACATTCAGGCGATTTTGAGAAACTGGCGCCATGAAGGTATCAAAAGTGTGGCTCAAATCGAGGCTAAGCGAGCAGAGAGAGAAGCAAGCAATCCTCAGTTGACACAGGTGTCGGCAGATTTCAGAAATGCCATGGATCTCTGGAAGGATTAATCCATGGCAGCAGGCTTGAAATTCTAGTAAGATTTGCAAGCTGTGTATAATTGTGATAAAATAAATAGAAAATAAATTGAAAAAAGAGGTATGTGAAATGTCACGTAAACCATTTATCGCTGGTAACTGGAAAATGAACAAAAATCCAGAAGAAGCTAAAGCATTTGTTGAAGCAGTTGCATCAAAACTTCCTTCATCAGATCTTGTTGAAGCAGGTATCGCTGCTCCAGCTCTTGATTTGACAACTGTTCTTGCTGCTGCAAAAGGTTCAAACCTTAAAGTTGCTGCTCAAAACTGCTACTTTGAAAATGCAGGTGCTTTCACTGGTGAAACTAGCCCACAAGTTTTGAAAGAAATCGGTACTGACTACGTTGTTATCGGTCACTCAGAGCGCCGTGACTACTTCCATGAAACTGACGAAGATATTAACAAAAAAGCTAAAGCAATCTTTGCAAATGGTATGCTTCCAATCATCTGTTGTGGTGAATCACTCGAAACTTACGAAGCTGGTAAAGCAGCTGAATTCGTAGGTGCTCAAGTATCTGCTGCATTGGCTGGTTTGACTGCTGAACAAGTTGCGGCATCAGTTATCGCTTATGAGCCAATCTGGGCTATCGGTACTGGTAAATCAGCTTCACAAGACGATGCACAAAAAATGTGTAAAGTTGTTCGTGACGTTGTAGCTGCTGACTTTGGTCAAGAAGTTGCAGACAAAGTTCGTGTTCAATACGGTGGTTCTGTTAAACCTGAGAATGTTGCTTCATACATGGCTTGCCCAGACGTTGACGGTGCCCTTGTAGGTGGTGCGTCACTTGAAGCTGAAAGCTTCTTGGCATTGCTTGACTTTGTAAAATAATTAGTAAGTAGCAAAAGCTAGGTGGAACAGCATTCAGATGTCTGTTCCATTTTTTATAGGAGAGGAAAGATTGAAAACAAAGATTGGAAAAATTGGATTAGCAAGTATCTGCTTACTAGGCTTGGCAACTAGCTAGGTCGCTGCAAATGAAACTGAAGTAGCAAAAACTTCGTAGGATACAACGATAGTTTCAAGTAGTTCAGAGCAAAATCAGTCTTCTAATAAAACTCAAACGAGCGAAGGAGTAAAGGCCAATGCTTCTGCCCACTGGGAGGGGGATTATTATGTAAAGGCTGATGGTTCCAAAACAAAGAGTGAGTGGATTTTTGATAACTACTATAAGGCTTGGTTTTATATTAAGTCAGATGGTCGTTATGCAGAAAATGAAACAGATGCCAATCAAACCATTGAACTCTTGAAAAAATACAAGATGAACTTATCTTACCCTATATATTATGATGTTGAGAACTGGGAATATGTCAATAAAACAAAGAGAGCCCCAAGTGATACTGGAATCTTGGTCAAGATTATCAATAAGTATATGGAAACAATGAGGCAGGCTGGTTATCAAAATGTGGAAGTGTATAGCTATCGTCAACTCTTGCAAACTCGTTTGAATCATCCAGATATTTTACAACATGTCAACTGGGTTGCAGCTTATACTGATGCACTTGATTGGACAAATCCTCACTATTCAGGAGAAAAAGGATGGCAATATACTTCATCTGAATACTTAAAAGGAATTCGTGGACGTGTCGATGTCAGCGTTTGGTATTAAGATATAAAGTTGAGAAAGGAGTGTGCAAGAAATTTGCATCCTCTTTTTCTTTACTTTACTGAAGTAAAGGGATATGACATTTATACTCTTCGAAAATCTCTTTAAACTACGTCAGCTTTATCTGCAACCTCAAAGCTGTGCTTTGAGCAACCTGCGGTTAGCTTTCTAGTTTGATCTTCATTGAGTATTAATCCAAAAGTCTCTAAATAATTCTTAAATTATCAGTCTATTGCAACTTTTCTCATGTGAGTCTTTTGGCTTGCTATTGGTTTTTATTAGTAGTATACTAAGGTAGTAATCATTAAGAAGTGGTTACAAAAAATAATGAATGAGGTAAAAACAATGGTAGAATTGAAAAAAGAAGCAGTAAAAGACGTAACATCATTAACAAAAGCAGCACCAGTAGCATTGGCAAAGACAAAGGAAGTCTTGAATCAAGCTGTTGCTGATTTGTACGTAGCCCACGTTGCTTTGCATCAAGTACACTGGTACATGCGTGGTCGTGGTTTCCTTGTATGGCATCCAAAAGTGGATGAGTATATGGAAGCTCTTGATGGTCAATTAGATGAAATCAGCGAACGCTTGATTACACTTGGTGGTAGCCCATTCTCTACTTTGACAGAATTCCTTCAAAACAGTGAAATCGAAGAAGAAGCTGGTGAATACCGCAATGTTGAAGAAAGCTTGGAACGTGTTCTTGCTATCTACCGTTACTTGTCAGAACTTTTCCAAAAAGGTTTGGATGTCACTGATGAAGAAGGTGACGATGTGACAAACGGTATCTTTGCAGACGCTAAGACTGAAACTGATAAAACAATCTGGATGCTTGCAGCAGAACTTGGACAAGCACCTGGTTTGTAATAAATAATAGTAACATATATAAATCTGTAGGAAATTTCTTACAGATTTTTTCTATTCTGTAAGCTATTCCAAACCAGTCTTTTTTTAAGTTTTTTGATAAAATAGTACTATCAGTGAAAAGGATGGAAGCATGACTAAGAAAATCGTAGCTATTTGGGCCCAGGATGAAGAAGGTGTGATTGGTAAGGACAATCGTCTGCCTTGGCATTTACCAGCAGAACTGCAACACTTCAAAGAAACAACTCTGAATCATGCTATCTTGATGGGGCGCGTGACCTTTGATGGAATGGGACGTCGCTTGCTTCCAAAACGGGAGACCTTGATTTTGACACGTAACCCGGAAGAAAAGACAGATGGGGTTACTACTTTTTATGATATCCAGTCTGTTCTCGACTGGTATCAGGGACAAGACAAGAATCTCTATATTCTCGGTGGGAAGCAGATTTTTCAGGCTTTTGAACCCTATTTGGATGAAGTGATTGTCACTCAAATTCATGCTCGGGTGGAGGGAGATACCTATTTCCCTGAGGACTTTGACTTGTCTCTTTTTGAGACAGTTTCAAGCAAATCCTATACCAAAGATGAGAAAAATCCTTATGATTTTACCATCCAATACCGCAAGAGAAAGGAAGTCTAATGGAACGTAGTATATTTGGTTTTTTCACAGCCATGCTGTGCTTGGTCTGCTTGCTTGCAGGAGCACAGGCTTTTCGTAAAAAGCGCTATGGACTTTCTGTTCTGCTCTGGTTAAATGCCTTTACCAATTTGGTCAATAGTGTCCATGCTTTTTACATGACCTTATTTTAGATAGAATGATAGTATAGAATAGAACGGAAGGAAATCATGCCTACAAATAGGAATAATGATATGATGGTTTATTGCTCATTTTGCGGCAAAAGCCAAGAAGAAGTACAAAAAATAATCGCAGGCAATAACGCCTTTATCTGTAATGAATGTGTGGAGTTGGCCCAGGAAATCATTCGGGAGGAGTTGGCTGAGGAAGTCTTGGCAGACTTGTCAGAAGTTCCAAAACCAATCGAACTTCTCCATATCTTGAACCACTATGTAATCGGTCAAGATCGTGCCAAGCGTGCCTTGGCAGTGGCGGTTTACAACCACTACAAACGTATCAATTTCCACGATACGCGTGAAGAGTCAGAGGATGTGGATTTGCAGAAATCAAATATCTTGATGATTGGCCCAACTGGTTCAGGAAAAACTTTCTTGGCCCAGACCTTGGCCAAGAGCTTGAATGTGCCTTTTGCCATTGCAGATGCAACAGCTCTTACTGAGGCTGGTTATGTGGGTGAGGACGTGGAAAATATCCTCCTCAAACTCTTGCAGGCTGCTGACTTTAACATTGAACGTGCAGAGCGTGGCATTATCTATGTGGATGAAATTGACAAGATTGCCAAAAAGAGTGAGAATGTGTCTATCACACGTGATGTTTCTGGTGAAGGGGTGCAACAAGCCCTTCTTAAGATTATCGAGGGAACTGTTGCCAGCGTACCACCTCAAGGTGGACGCAAACATCCGCAACAAGAGATGATTCAAGTGGATACTAAGAATATCCTCTTCATCGTGGGTGGTGCCTTTGATGGTATTGAAGAAATCGTCAAACAACGTCTGGGTGAAAAAGTCATTGGATTTGGTCAAAACAATAAGGCGATTGATGAAAACAGCTCATACATGCAAGAAATCATCGCAGAAGATATTCAAAAATTCGGGATTATTCCTGAGTTGATTGGACGCTTGCCTGTCTTTGCAGCTCTTGAGCAATTGACGGTTGATGACTTGGTTCGCATTTTGAAAGAGCCAAGAAATGCCTTGGTCAAACAATATCAAACCTTGCTTTCTTATGATGATGTCGAGTTGGAATTTGACGACGAAGCCCTTCAAGAGATTGCCAATAAAGCCATCGAACGCAAAACTGGTGCGCGTGGTCTTCGTTCGATTATTGAAGAAACCATGCTAGATGTCATGTTTGAAGTACCGAGTCAGGAAAATGTGAAATTGGTTCGCATCACAAAAGAAGCTGTCGATGGAACGGATAAACCAATCCTGGAAACAGCTTAGGGGTGACTATGGAACTTAATACACACAATGCTGAAATCTTGCTCAGTGCGGCTAATAAATCCCACTATCCGCAGGACGAACTACCAGAAATCGCTCTTGCAGGGCGTTCAAATGTTGGTAAATCTAGCTTTATCAATACCATGCTGAACCGTAAGAATCTGGCTCGTACATCAGGTAAACCTGGTAAAACCCAGTTACTCAACTTCTTTAACATTGATGACAAGATGCGCTTTGTGGATGTGCCTGGTTATGGCTATGCCCGCGTTTCTAAAAAGGAACGTGAAAAGTGGGGGCGCATGATTGAGGAGTACCTAACGACTCGGGAAAATCTCCGTGCGGTAGTCAGTTTAGTTGACCTTCGTCATGACCCGTCAGCAGATGATGTACAGATGTACGAATTTCTCAAATATTATGAGATTCCGGTTATCATCGTTGCGACCAAGGCGGACAAGATTCCTCGTGGTAAATGGAACAAGCACGAATCAGCAATCAAAAAGAAATTAAACTTTGACCCAAGTGACGACTTCATCCTCTTTTCATCTGTCAGCAAGGCAGGGATGGATGAGGCTTGGGATGCAATCTTAGAAAAATTGTGAGGAAAAGAAAATGGCAAAAACAATTCATACAGACAAAGCTCCAAAGGCTATCGGGCCTTATGTTCAAGGAAAAATCGTTGGCAATCTTTTGTTTGCTAGCGGTCAAGTTCCTCTCTCTCCTGAAACTGGGGAAATCGTTGGAGAAACGATTCAAGAACAGACAGAACAAGTCTTAAAAAACATCGGTGCTATTTTGGCAGAAGCAGGAACAGACTTTGACCATGTTGTCAAAACAACTTGCTTCTTGAGTGATATGAACGACTTTGTTCCTTTTAATGAGGTTTACCAAACGGCCTTTAAAGAGGAATTTCCAGCTCGTTCAGCTGTGGAGGTAGCTCGTCTTCCTCGTGATGTAAAAGTCGAAATCGAAGTCATCGCAGAGATTGGATAAGCTAGTTGAAGTTTGGTGTTGCCAAACTTCTTTTGATATAAGGAGAGATAGATGACAAAGAAACAACTTCACTTAGTGATTGTGACAGGGATGAGTGGTGCAGGGAAAACCGTGGCCATTCAGTCCTTCGAGGATCTAGGTTATTTTACTATTGATAATATGCCGCCAGCTCTCTTGCCTAAGTTTTTGCAGTTGGTTGAAACAAAGGAAGACGACCATAAGTTGGCTTTGGTAGTGGATATGCGTAGCCGTTCTTTCTTTTCAGAGATTCAAGCTGTTTTGGATGAGTTGGAAAACAAGGAAGAACTGGATTTTAAAATTCTCTTTTTGGACGCAGCTGATAAGGAATTGGTCGCTCGTTATAAGGAAACCAGACGGAGTCACCCTCTAGCTGCAGATGGTCGGATTTTGGATGGAATCAAGCTGGAACGTGAACTCTTGGCGCCTTTGAAAAATATGAGTCAAAATGTGGTGGATACGACTGAACTCACTCCTCGTGAGCTGCGTAAAACCATTGCAGAGCAGTTTTCAGATCAAGAACAAGCCCAGTCTTTCCGTATCGAAGTTATGTCTTTTGGCTTTAAATATGGAATCCCGATTGATGCAGATTTAGTCTTTGATGTGCGTTTTTTACCAAATCCATATTATCTTCCAGAACTGAGAAACCAAACGGGTGTGGATGAACCAGTTTATGACTATGTCATGAATCATCCTGAGTCAGAAGACTTTTATCAACATTTGTTGGCTTTGATTGAGCCGATTTTGCCAAGTTACCAAAAGGAAGGGAAGTCTGTTTTGACTATTGCCATGGGTTGTACGGGTGGACAACACCGTAGTGTGGCCTTTGCTAAACGCTTGGCGCAGGACTTATCCAAGACTTGGCCTGTCAATGAAGGGCATCGCGACAAAGACCGAAGAAAGGAAACGGTAAACCGTTCATGAGAAAACCAAAGATAACGGTGATTGGTGGAGGGACTGGGATCCCCGTCATTCTTAAAAGTCTGCGTGAAAAAGATGTGGAAATCGCTGCTATCGTAACGGTGGCAGATGATGGTGGTTCTTCAGGTGAACTCCGAAAAAATATGCAGCAGTTGACACCGCCAGGTGATCTTCGCAATGTCCTTGTGGCAATGTCGGATATGCCTAAGTTTTATGAGAAGGTCTTTCAGTATCGCTTTTCTGAAGATGCTGGAGCATTTGCTGGCCATCCATTGGGAAATCTCATCATCGCTGGCCTGTCAGAAATGCAGGGTTCGACCTATAATGCCATGCAGTTATTGAGCAAATTTTTCCATACAACTGGAAAGATTTATCCTTCCAGTGACCATCCTTTGACCCTGCATGCAGTCTTCCAGGATGGGACAGAAGTAGCTGGAGAGAGTCATATTGCAGACCATCCAGGCATGATTGACCATGTCTATGTGACCAATACCCTCAATGATGATACACCTCTGGCCAGTCGTCGAGTAGTGCAGACCATTCTTGAAAGTGACATGATTGTCCTCGGACCTGGTTCCCTCTTTACCTCTATTTTACCTAATATCGTGATTAAGGAAATCGGGCAGGCGCTTTTGGAAACCAAGGCAGAAATCGCTTATGTCTGCAATATTATGACCCAACGTGGGGAGACAGAACACTTTACAGATAGTGACCACGTGGAAGTCTTGCATCGTCATCTTGGCCGACCTTTTATCGATACTGTCTTGGTGAATATTGAAAAAGTGCCTCAGGAATACATGAATTCCAACCGTTTTGATGAATACTTGGTGCAGGTGGAACATGACTTTGCTGGTCTTTGTAAGCAAGTTCCACGCGTGATTTCATCTAACTTCCTTCGCCTGGAAAATGGGGGTGCCTTCCACGATGGGGATTTGCTTGTGGACGAGTTGATGCGGATTATACAGGTGAGAAAATGAGTTTCACAGTAGCAGTCAAAGAAGAAATCCTAGGTCAGCACCATCTGAGCCGACATGAATTATCTGCCATTATCAAGATGTCTGGCAGTATCGGTCTTTCGACTTCAGGCTTGACCTTGTCTGTCGTGACAGAAAATGCCAAGCTGGCTCGTCACCTCTATGAATCCTTTCTCCATTTCTACGAAATCAAATCGGAAATTCGCCATCACCAACGGAGTAATCTTCGCAAGAATCGGGTCTATACTGTTTTTACAGATGAAAAGGTGCAGGACTTGTTGAGTGATTTGCACTTGGCCGACTCTTTCTTTGGTTTGGAAACAGGTATTGATGAGGCGATTTTATCGGATGAGGAAGCAGGTCGTGCTTATCTTTGTGGTGCCTTCTTGGCAAATGGCAGCATTCGTGACCCTGAATCGGGTAAGTACCAGTTGGAAATCAGTTCTGTTTATCTGGACCACGCGCAAGGAATTGCCTCCCTTCTCCAGCAGTTTTTACTGGATGCCAAGGTGCTTGAGCGCAAGAAGGGAGCTGTTACCTATCTCCAGCGTGCCGAAGACATTATGGACTTCTTGATAGTAATCGGAGCCATGCAGGCGCGTGATGATTTTGAGCGGGTTAAGATTTTGCGAGAAACCCGTAATGATCTCAATCGGGCCAACAATGCCGAAACAGCTAATATTGCTCGGACAGTTTCTGCCAGCATGAAGACTATCAACAATATCAGCAAAATCAAAGATATTATGGGCTTAGAAAATCTACCAGTGGATTTGCAGGAAGTAGCGCAGTTGCGGATTCAGCACCCAGACTACTCTATCCAGCAGTTAGCAGATAGCCTCAGCACCCCTCTGACTAAAAGTGGTGTCAACCACAGACTTAGAAAAATCAATAAGATAGCCGATGAACTATAAAACCACGAATCCTATGTGACTCGTGGTTATTTTTTATAGACTAGTAGAGTGTTTGGGTTGTACTTTTTGCTCTGGGTCGATGTAGTTGATAGCATTATTGACGGCAGTTGGTGCTTCACCAAGGCCTGTCGCAATCAAGTCGATTTTTCCGTCATAGTAGCAGCAGTCACCGATAGCATAGATACCTGCTTGGCTAGATTCCTGTTTGCTGTTGACTATAATCTTGTGGCGGTTGAGGTCCAGACCCCAGTTTTTAAGGTTACCAACAGAAGATTTGAAACCATAGTTGACAAAGAGATGGTCTAGGTCAATCGTTTCTGTTTCATCAGATTTTACTTTTGTGATTTCAAGTTTATCGAGCGTTTTTCCATCTCCAAGGAGTTGGCTAGGGACAAATGGTGTCTTTATGGTTACAGAAGATTCTTGCAAGGCTTGGACACTATGCTCCAAGGCACGGAAATTATCTCTGCGGTGAACAATGGTAGTTGGTGTAATTTTTTCAAAAGCCAAAGCCCAATCCACAGCTGAGTCTCCTCCACCAAGAATCGTCACTTTCTTACCAGCATATTGCTGGATGTTGGAAACGTGGTAGTGGATATTTTCATAGCCCTCAACACCTTCCAGTTCTAGGGGACGTGGTTTGAAGGCACCGCCACCCATAGCAATGATAACAGTTTTAGACAGGTGACTTCCTTTAGAAGTTGTAATGGCAAAGCCATCTTCTTGTTTTTCAATCTCAAGAACCGTTTCATTGAGATGAATAGGGGTATCAAAGCAGTTTAGTTGTTCAATCAAGCGGTTGGTCAACTCTTCTCCAGTCAAGTTTGGGAAACCTGGGACGTCTAAAATTTCCTTTTCAGGATAGAGAATGGCAGGTTGTCCACCGAGTTGGGGAAGAGAGTCGATGATTTGGACCTTGGCTTGGCGTAGATGGGCATAGAAGGCTGCAAAAAGCCCGACAGGACCACCACCTACAATAGTGATATCATAGAGTTGAGACATGGTTTCTCCTTTGTTTTTTCTAGTCATACTCTTCGAAAATCTCTTCAAACCACGTCAGCGTCGCCTTACCGTAGCTATGGTTACTGACTTCGTCAGTTCTATCCACAACCTCAAAACACTGTTTTGAGCAACCTGCGGCTAGCTTTCTAGTTTGTTCTTTGATTTTCATTGAGTATCAGTTTATTTTATCATATTTTTCCTTAATTTAAAATGAAGTAGGATAGGGAAAAAAATGCCAGAAAAATGGTATAATAGAAAGGAACGTGTTTGGACAGAGAGGAGACAGCAGATGAACTTTCAACAATTATCCAACCTGCAATATTGGGCTAGCTTGTTTTCTAGTCCTTGGAGTATTGCCATCAATGTGTTTGATATTTTGATTGTGGCCTATATTTTATATCGTTTTACAAAAGCGATAGCTGGTACCAAGATTATGATTTTGGTACGGGGGGTTGTGATCTTTGTATTAGCCCAGGTTGTGGCCAATATCCTTGGTTTAACAACGATTTCTTGGTTGATTAATCAGATTATTACCTATGGGGTCATTGCTGCGGTTGTTATCTTCTCTCCAGAGATTCGAACTGGTTTGGAACGTTTGGGAAGGGCGACAGATTTCTTTTCTACTACTCAAATTAGTGCAGAAGAGAAAATGATTCGTGCCTTTGTTAAGTCAGTTGAATACATGAGTCCCCGTAAGATTGGTGCTTTGGTTGCCATTCAACGGGTTCGGACCTTACAAGAATACATCGCGACAGGAATTCCCTTGGATGCCAATATTTCAGCTGAACTCCTCATCAATATTTTTATTCCCAACACTCCTTTACATGATGGTGCTGTGATTATCAGAGAAAATAGGATTGCAGTCACCTCTGCCTATCTGCCCTTAACAGAAAGCACAGGAATTTCCAAGGAATTTGGGACTAGACACCGGGCGGCTATCGGTTTGTCAGAAGTATCCGATGCCTTGACCTTCATCGTCTCAGAGGAAACAGGTGGCATTTCTATCACCTATAACGGTGTTTTCAAGCACGACTTGACGATTGAAGAATTTGAAGCAGAGCTACGAGCAATTCTTTTGCCAGCTGTTGAGGAAAAAGTCAGTTTCAAGGACCGTTTGCTAGGAGGTTGGAAATATGAGAAAAAATAGTCTATATATCATTTCATCTCTCTTTTTTGCTTGTGTCTTATTTATCTATGCAACGTCAACCAACTTTCAAAATAGCAATACCGCAAGGCAGGTCAAATCGGAAACCTACACCAATACGATAACGAATGTTCCTATCGATATTCATTATGATAATAGTCAATACTTTATTAGTGGTTTTGCTTCAGAAGTTTCAGTTGTGCTGACAGGTGCCAATCGTGTGACTTTAGCTAGCGAAATGCAGGAAAGTACTCGTAAGTTTAAGGTTACAGCGGATTTGACGGATGCCAGTGTTGGAACGATTGAAGTTCCCTTGAACATTGAAAATCTTCCAAGTGGATTGACCGCTGTGGCAACGCCTCAAAAGATCACAGTGAAAGTTGGGAAGAAGGTTAAAAGAGATGGGATGATTGTTGTGCCACAAGTTGACCAAAACCAGATTGATCCCAAGTTACAAATTGATAGTGTAACCGTGTCAAATGAACGAGTTTCGGTCACAACTGACCAAGAAACATTAGCTAAGATTGACAAAGTTATTGCGCTTTTACCAACCAGCGAACGGATTACAGGTAACTATAGTGGTTCAGTACCTTTGCAGGCAATCGACCGCAATGGGGTTGTCTTACCAGTAGTTATCACTCCGTTTGACACAACAATGAAGGTCACTACAAAACCAGTGACACCAAGTTCAAGCACATCAAATTCAACTACAAGCAGTTCGTCGGAGACATCCTCGTCAACGAAAGCAACTAGTTCAAAAACGAATTAAAAATAGGAAAAGGATTTTATAAAAATGGGTAAATATTTTGGGACTGATGGAGTCCGTGGAGAAGCTAACGTAGAACTAACGCCAGAATTGGCCTTTAAGCTAGGACGTTTTGGAGGTTATGTCCTTAGCCAACATGAAACGGAAGCACCGAAAGTTTTTGTGGGACGTGATACGCGTATTTCAGGGGAAATGCTAGAATCTGCCTTGGTAGCTGGTCTTCTTTCAGTTGGTATTCACGTATACAAACTAGGTGTCCTTGCAACACCAGCAGTAGCTTACTTAGTTAAAACTGAAGGAGCAAGCGCAGGTGTCATGATTTCTGCTAGCCACAACCCAGCCCTTGATAATGGAATTAAGTTCTTTGGCGGTAATGGCTTCAAACTAGATGACGAAAAAGAAGCAGAAATTGAAGCCTTGCTAGACGCTGCGGAAGATACTCTTCCTCGTCCAAGTGCAGAAGGCTTGGGAACCTTGGTAGATTATCCAGAAGGCTTGCGTAAGTATGAAAGCTATCTGGTTTCAACTGGAACTCCCCTTGAAGGAATGAAGGTTGCCTTGGATACAGCAAACGGTGCAGCGTCTACAAGTGCGCGTCAAATCTTTGCAGACCTTGGAGCTCACTTGACTGTTATCGGAGAAACACCAGATGGTCTTAACATCAACCTTAATGTTGGTTCTACACACCCAGAGGCTCTTCAAGAAGTGGTCAAAGAAAGCGGTTCAGCTATCGGTTTGGCCTTCGACGGAGACAGTGACCGTTTGATTGCGGTTGATGAGAATGGCGACATCGTCGATGGTGACAAGATTATGTACATCATCGGGAAATACCTTTCTGAAAAAGGACAATTGGCTCAAAATACAATTGTAACAACTGTGATGTCTAACCTTGGCTTCCACAAGGCCTTGGATCGCGCAGGCATCAATAAGGCAGTCACTGCAGTTGGAGACCGTTATGTTGTTGAAGAAATGAGAAAATCAGGCTACAACCTTGGTGGTGAACAGTCTGGTCACGTTATCTTGATGGATTACAATACCACAGGTGATGGTCAATTATCTGCTGTCCAATTGACTAAAATCATGAAGGAAACAGGTAAGAGCTTGTCAGAGTTGGCAGCAGAAGTAACCATCTATCCACAAAAATTAGTCAATATCCGAGTGGAAAATGCCATGAAGGAAAAGGCTATGGAAGTGCCAGCTATCAAGGATATCATCGAGAAGATGGAAGCTGAAATGGCGGGGAATGGCCGTATCCTTGTTCGCCCAAGTGGAACAGAGCCCCTCTTGCGTGTTATGGCAGAAGCGCCTACAACAGAAGAAGTAGACTACTATGTTGATACCATCGCAGACGTAGTTCGAGCTGAAATCGGGATTGACTAAATCCTAGAAAACTAGATGAAAATAAAAAATTATGGTACAATAGCTTATAATATTGTAGCCGAGGGAGAAAGACATGAATCTTAAACGTGAACAAGAATTTGTTAGTCAGTATCATTTTGATGCGCGTAATTTTGAATGGGAGAATGAAAATGGAGCTCCTGAAACTAAGGTGGATGTGAACTTCCAATTGATTCAACATGACCAAGAAAATCAAGTGACTTCCTTGATTGTCATCTTGACCTTTATGATTGTATTTGATAAGTTTGTCATCAGTGGAACCATTTCACAGGTAAATCATATCGATGGCCGTATTGTCAATGAACCAAGTGAATTGAACCAAGAAGAAGTTGAAACCTTGGCTCGTCCATGTTTGAACATGCTCAACCGTTTGACTTACGAAGTAACTGAAATTGCATTAGACTTACCAGGAATCAATTTGGAGTTCTAATATGAAATTAGCTGTTATCACAGATTCCTCTGCTTATCTCAGTGCAGAGACCTTACAAAGAGAAGATTTGTACGTCTTGGATATTCCTGTCAATATTGATGGTGAGGAGTATGTCGAAGGTATCAATCTGACTGCTGAGGAATTTTACCAAAAAATGGCTCAGGCTTCTGAATTGCCTAAGACCAGTCAACCAAGTATTGCCAAGTTAGATGAGATTCTAACTTCGCTCAAAGAACAAGGCTATACCCATGCCTTAGGGCTTTTCCTATCTTCTGGAATTTCAGGCTTTTACCAAAATATCCAGTATATGGTCGATGATTATGAGGGCTTAACCATTGCCTTCCCAGACACTTTGATTACAAGTGCTCCGCTGGGTATCATGGTTGAAAGTGTCTTTAACTGGCGAGACCAGGGCGATGATTTTGCTATTATTCAAGATAAGCTAGCTATTCAAATCAGCCGTACGTCAGCCTTTATCATGGTCGATGATTTGGATCATTTGGTGAAAGGTGGACGCCTTTCAAATGGAGCTGCGATTTTGGGTAATCTGCTAAGCATTAAACCAATTCTTTATTTCAATGACCAAGGTGTGATTGAAGTTTACGAAAAAGTTCGTACTGAAAAGAAAGCAACCAAGCGCTTAATTGAGATTATCAAGGAAGCAACAGCTTCAGGTCAATACAGAGTCATTGTCATTCATGGAAATGCTCCTGAAAAGGCTGAGGAATTGCGTCAACACTTGCTTGAATCTGGAGTGGCTACGGATATTTCACTTGCTACATTTGGTAGTGTCATTGGAACCCACCTAGGAGCAGGAAGCATTGCTCTGGGTTATATTCCAGTGATTTAGTTGGAGCTTCTAGGCTAGTTAAGAAATCTTATATTATAGCAATTGAACACGCCTGGAACCCTGTGTGAAAAAGCTAGTTCTTTCAAGGAGTAGACAATCCTTGATCAGAACTCCTATTTTCACTTTGTGTTCTTACAGGCTTTGTATCTTGGGAATTGAACATGGACTATCTGCCTCTTGAAAAAGATGCCTGTCTTGCCTATCATGGAAAGTCAGCGCTATTCCTTATTTTTCATGGGCAGCTAAGGTTCTTTGTATATTAGACAGGAGTAGAGATGAGTATTCAAGTAATTATTGCCGGTTTTAAGGGAAAGATGGGGCAAGCTGCTTGTCAGATGGTCTTGGCTGATCCAGACTTGGACTTGGTAGCAGTTCTGGATCCTTTTGAGTTTGAGCCAGAATGGCAAGGAATTCCTGTTTTCAAGGATAAGGCTGATTTGGTCGGTTTTGAAGCGGATGTCTGGGTAGATTTTACTACACCAGCTGTTGCCTATGAAAATACACGCTTTGCTCTTGAAAATGGCTTTGCTCCAGTAGTTGGAACAACAGGTTTCACAAGTGAAGAAATTGTAGAGCTAAAAGAATTTTCTCGTGCCCAAGATTTGGGTGGCTTGATCGCTCCTAACTTTGCCTTGGGTGCTGTCTTGCTTATGCAATTTGCGAGGCAGGCTGTCAAATATTTCCCAAATGTGGAGATTATCGAGCTCCATCATGACAAGAAAAAGGATGCTCCGAGTGGAACAGCTATTAAAACAGCTGAGTTGATGGCAGAAGTTCGAGAGTCTATTCAGCAAGGTGCGCCTGATGAGGAAGAATTGATTGCAGGTGCCCGTGGTGCTGACTTTGATGGCATGCGGATTCACTCAGTTCGTTTACCAGGCTTGGTAGCCCATCAGGAAGTCATCTTTGGTAATCAAGGAGAAGGATTGACCCTCCGTCATGACTCCTATGATCGCAGCTCCTTCATGACAGGGGTGAATTTGGGAATTAAAGAAGTTGTCAAGCGTCATGAGCTTGTCTATGGATTAGAGCACTTATTATGAGATTAACGCAAATGCCTTCTGAATTTCAGAAGGCTTTACCAGTATTAGAAAAAATCAAAGAAGCAGGTTTTGAAGCTTATTTTGTTGGGGGCTCTGTTCGAGATGCCCTCCTCAAGCGTCCCATCCATGATGTGGATATTGCGACTTCTTCCTATCCAGAAGAAACCAAGCAGATTTTTCCGCGAACAGCCGATATCGGAATCGAGCATGGAACCGTCTTGGTTTTAGATGGGGATGAGGAGTATGAGGTAACCACCTTTCGGACAGAGGATGTCTATGTGGACTATCGCAGACCCAGTGCGGTTTCCTTTGTGCGCTCGCTAGAAGAAGACCTCAAACGCCGTGATTTCACAGTCAACGCCTTTGCCTTGGACGAGACGGGGGAAATCATTGACTTGTTCCATGGGCTAGACGATTTAGAAAATCAAGTTTTGCGAGCGGTTGGTGTAGCTAGTGAGCGTTTCAACGAAGACGCTCTGCGGATTATGCGTGGTTTTCGTTTTCAGGCTAGTCTTGGCTTTGAGCTTGAGTCAGAAACCTTTAAAGCTATGAAGACTTTGACGCCACTTTTGGAGAAAATTTCTGTGGAGCGTACCTTCGTTGAGTTTGATAAACTCTTGCTGGCTCCATTTTGGAGAAGGGGGTTGGCTTCCATGATTGAGAGTCAAGCTTATGACTATCTCCCTGATATGGCATCTAGCCAAGACAAACTTAACAGACTGTTTGATTTGGAGGCTGATTTCACCTTTGAATCCTCTGAACAAGCCTGGGCGGCTCTACTATGGGCTTTGGAGATTGAAAATGCGCAACCACTTTTGAAAGCTTGGAAGACCTCACGCCAGTTTGCCAAGCAAGTTCAGGATTTGCTGACTATTTTGACCTTGCGTGAAAAGGGAGAATTGAGCAAGCGCGATTGTTATCGCTTTGACTTGGATTTACTTTTACAGGCTGAAAATCTTCGTCAGGCCCAAGGAAAACCAGTCAACCCACAAGCTATCACAGAAATCTACCAGAGTTTGACCATTCATGATAAGAAAGAAATCCAAATCAACGGTGGTATTTTGATCAAGGAATATGGCTATCAGCCGGGACCTGACTTGGGAGAGATTTTAACAGAGATTGAGTATGCCATTGTCGATGGAGAATTGGAAAATGACCGTCAAGCCATCCATACTTACCTGAGGGAGAAAAAATGAGTGATTTTATCGTTGAAAAACTAAGTAAATCCGTCGGTGACAAGACCGTTTTTAAGGATATTTCCTTTATCATCCATGACTTGGATAGAATTGGTTTAATTGGTGTCAATGGGACTGGTAAGACCACCCTTTTAGATGTTCTTTCTGGCGTTTCTGGCTTTGATGGGGATGTCAGTCCCTTTTCAGCTAAGAATGATTACAAGATTGGTTACTTGACTCAGGACCCTGATTTTGATGACAGCAAGACGGTTTTGGATACGGTTCTATCTAGTGATCTCAAGGAAATCCAGCTCATTCGTGAGTATGAATTGATCATGCTCAACTATAGTGAGGACAAGCAGGCGCGTTTGGAACGAGTCATGGCAGAGATGGATTCTCTCCAAGCTTGGGAAATTGAGAGTCAGGTCAAGACCGTTCTCAGCAAGCTTGGGATTCAGGACTTATCGACTCCAGTTGGGGAATTGTCAGGTGGTCTGAGAAGACGGGTTCAGTTGGCGCAAGTCTTACTTGGCAATCACGACCTTTTGCTTCTGGATGAGCCGACCAACCATCTGGACATTGCGACTATTGAGTGGATGACCCTCTTTTTGAAAAATTCTAAGAAAACCGTCCTTTTTATTACCCACGATCGCTATTTCTTAGACGCTTTGTCAACACGGATTTTCGAGTTGGACCGAGCAGGTTTGACCGAATATCAGGGGAATTATCAGGACTATGTTCGCCTAAAGGCGGAACAGGATGAGCGCGATGCAGCTCTTCTCCACAAAAAGGAACAACTCTATAAGCAAGAATTGGCCTGGATGCGCAGACAACCGCAGGCGCGTGCGACCAAGCAGCAGGCTCGTATCAATCGTTTCCATGACCTGAAGAAAGAAGTTTCAGGTGGTGCTGCGGAGACAGACTTGACCATGAACTTTGAAACCAGTCGGATCGGGAAGAAAGTCATCGAGTTTCAGGATGTTTCCTTCGCCTATGAAAATAAGCCCATTTTGCAAGATTTTAATCTTTTGGTGCAGGCCAAAGACCGTATCGGAATCGTTGGGGACAACGGTGTTGGAAAATCAACTCTCCTCAACCTGATTGCAGGAAGTCTTGAGCCAACTCAAGGACAAGTTGTGATTGGGGAAACTGTTCGCATCGCCTATTTCTCTCAACAAATTGAGGGTTTGGATGAAAGTAAGCGAGTGATCAATTACTTGCAGGAAGTGGCAGAAGAGGTCAAGACCATTGGTGGTTCTACGACTTCGATTGCAGAGTTGCTGGAGCAGTTCCTTTTCCCACGTTCGACGCATGGAACCTTGATTGCGAAATTGTCAGGTGGAGAGAAAAAGCGTCTTTATCTCCTCAAATTGCTCTTGGAAAAACCAAATGTTCTCCTTTTGGACGAACCGACCAATGATTTGGATATTGCAACCTTGACAGTTTTGGAGAATTTCTTGCAAGGCTTTGCAGGACCTGTTTTGACAGTTAGCCACGACCGCTATTTCTTGGATAAGGTAGCGACCAAGATTCTCGCTTTTGAGGATGGCAAGATTCGTCCTTTCTTTGGTCATTACACCGACTATCTTGATGAAAAAGCCTTTGAAACAGAGATGGTCAATCAAGTGCAAAAGGCTGAAAAGGAGAAAGTGGTCAAGGTTCGTGAAGACAAGAAACGCATGACCTACCAAGAAAAGCAGGAGTGGGCAAGTATTGAAGGTGATATTGAAGCCTTGGAAAATCGTATCGCTGCTATTGAAGAGGAAATGCAGGCCAACGGCTCTGACTTTGGTAAGCTGGCTACTCTCCAAAAAGAATTGGATGAGAAAAACGAAGCACTCCTTGAAAAATACGAACGCTATGAGTATCTCAGTGAATTTGATAGTTAAAAGAATAGAAAAATCCCGTCTCATAACAGGATTTCTCTATTCTTTTTTGGTTTCTTGATGAAAGATATTTTGCCAAGTTTCATGGCGACGCCAGATACTGGTGTGGATGATACCATCTAACTCATAGGAGATGAGTTTGGTCTTCTGACTGATGGAAGTGATTTGAATATCCTTGATAGCAGAATTCAAGTCTTTTTCAGCTTTATAGGCCTCTTTATCCATCTGCTCTCCATTTTGACGAATATAGACAAAATCATCAGCCAAGAGTTCTTCCAGTTGATTTCCTTGGTCAATCAATTGTTCACGCATAAGCAGTTTTTTATAGACATTGTCTAAAATTTCATCCTCAGGGATAGGTGCTGGCTCAATATGGACATCGGTATCAAAAACCCCAAAACGTTCTTCCAGCATAGACTCGACCTGATCCGCGATTTCATGACTCTCAAAAACAGACAAGTCAGGATTCATTTCTAGCGTAATATCAAGGTAAATGTTGCTACCGTAGGTACGACCTCTTTGGGACTTAACCTTGCTAATTTTGGGAATTTCCATAATGGCTTTTTGATAGTCCTCAAGCAGACGGTCGTCAAAGCCATCTGAAAGACTAAAGGAAGACTCGATAAAGATATCATAGGCAGTCTTCAAGATAAAGAAAGTGATGATAATAGCGACCAGTTTATCCACAATGGGATAATTGAAACTGCTGGCTAGGATGGCGATGGTAGTACCAAGTGAGGTAACAGCGTCAGACAGATTGTCCTTTGCGGCAGCCTTTAGTGCCTTGGAGTTGGATTTCTTACTGAGGCGAGTGTTGTAGAGATAAACCACAAACATAATCGCTGCAGAAATGATTCCTAGAGTTGCACCCAGAGGATCAATGGCCGTTTCTTCACGACTGAGAATCTTTTGAATGGTATCTTGAAGTACATCGAAACCGACATAGAACATGATGATAGAAGTGATCAAGCTAGCCAAATCTTCAATCTTCCAGTGACCGAAACGGTGGTCCCGGTCAGCAGGCTGGCGCGCCATCCGAATCCCAATCAAGAGGGCAACATTTCCAATGATGTCCGACACGTTGTTAAAACCATCAGCCACCAAACTGGATGAATGGAGGAGGTGCCCAGTTGCTAATTTCGCTGCAGACAAGATCAAATAGGTCGAAATACTGATAATAGCCCCACGCTCAGCTAACTTGAGATTTGAGATAGATTGCTTCATTCAACTTCCTTTCTAGTCACATAGCATTCTACCATTATACTGGTTTTCAAGGGAAAATTCAAATAACTAAGAAGTGATTAGAAATTGATCTCATAAATACTTTTGTTTTAATTAGAAAAATATGATAGACTTAATAATGGAAGAATAAATTGAAAAAAGAGGTAATAATATGAAAAATGAGAAAATGACTGCTTTCGGTTTCTCATTATTTTTAGGAATCATAACCTGGTTTACATTAGCGACAAGTGTTCGTAAAGGTTTACCCTTATTAGACGCAAGTATATTTGAATATTTTGGATATGCAATGAGTCATGGACAGAGAATGTATTTAGATTTATTTGATCATAAGGGACCGGTGATTTTCTTGATTAACTATTTGGGATATAGTTTCGGAGCTTCTTTAGGAATTAAAATATTATACCTTGTTAGTCTGATAGTTTTTTTCTACATTGGATATTATATTTCGAGACTTTTTACAGGTATAAGAAATTCATTTGTTGTTCTTGTGATTACTTTTATAATTTTTGAATCTTTTTTTGAAGGAGGATGGGGTTTAGAAGGTTATATATTGCCTTGTTTAACTTATTCACTTTATATTTTTTTAAAATATTTTTTAGAAGATAAAATTAATAAATATGAAATAATATTAAGTGGTTTTTCTTTTGCTGTAGTCTTGTTTACTAAGGCAAATATGATAGGAATTTGGTTAATTTTTTCGTTACTAGTTACAATAAAACTTATTTATCAAAAACAATTCTCCATATTCTTAAAGTATATTGCTCTCTTTATAACTGGAAGTGCTTTATTTATTGTCCCATTGTGTTGTTTTTTATGGTTTCAAGGATCACTAAAAGAAATGTTCTATCAGTCAGTAGTTATGAATTTTATTTATTCCAAAGAAAGTGGCTATTTGACTGTTATGGAAATGATAAAATGGTACATGAATCAAGTTAATGTTTTACAATTAAACCTCATGATAGTTATTGCTATGATTGCAGTTTGGAAACAATATGGTATAAAAATATTGTTTTACAATGGTGCTTTTATTTTCTGTTTGATGTTAGCTTTAATTTCTAAAAGAGCTTATTTGCATTACCTGATTGTCCTTATCCCTTTGTTTATTCCTTATATTAGTGTAGCTATAAATAAATTCATGAATAAAAGTTCTCTACTATACTTTTTAATATTTACAATAGGCTTAGTTTTTATTTATTGGGGACCTATCCATGGAATAAAGGATCGAGTAACAAATCGTTCAATTGATTATTCTGTAAATGAAAAAGAAGTTGCCGACTATATACATCAACATACAAATGAGCAAGATAGAATATATAGTCACAGGCTCAATGGGATTATTTATCTTTATAGTGAGAGGTTATCTAGTACAAAATTCTTCTTTGTTCCGTCTTTAAAAGATGAGACTCCAATTATTGATTCTTTCAAAGAATCATTTGAAGTGAATCTTCCTAAGTACATTGTTTTTGATTCTAAGTGGGATTATGGTAGATTGACGGACTCCTTTATAAAAGAACTTATTCAAAAAAACTATCATGAGGAAAAACAAATCGATACAATGAAAATATATCAGATAAACTAGGAGAAAAAATGAAATTTTTTAACTCAAACAGATTAATTAATATTTTAAAAATTTTTAGTAAAGATAAAAAGTGTTTTGCAGAAGCTGAAATTATAAAATAACGATTGCTTAAGTATTCATATGATTTCCCAGAGAACTTTGAAAATCATATGAATGATGTATTTCAGACTGGGAGAATTTTATGAAAATAACTAATCAATTATATAGAAATATTTTTTCAAAGAGTATTCAGTATTTATTTATAACAACCCATTTACTCATTTTCTTACTTTGTATTTTTTATTCAATTATTTTTGATTTTTCATTATTACTTTTATACCGATTGGGATGTTCAGGAGCTATTAAAGAACGCTATTGCCCTCTCTGATAAGAATTTTTCAGAATTAAATAATTTTTATTTTTCTCGATACCCCAATAATATCTTACTAACGGTGTTTTTTTCAAAAATATTTACTTTGTTTAATGGTCTCTTAGGACAAGATTTTGCATACGTATTTTTACTCGTGATTCAGTCGATATTAAATATACTTTCAGGAGTTTTGATATTAAAGGTGACGCTCTTATTGACGAAAAGCGAAAAATATGCTTTTTTCTCATACTGGCTCTATCTTTTAATTCTCTGGATATCACCTTGGGTTGTAATTCCATATTCTGATTCAATGGGACTTATTTTTCCTATTCTAATGTATTATATATATACTCATCCTAAAATGCATTACATTCTAAAATCAGTTTTATTGAGTGCTATTGGAATTATAGGTTATTCAGTGAAACCTCAAATTGCTATAATGATTATTGCAATTATTATGGTCAGTCTCTTGACTCAAAAAATAGAAATGAAGCCTCTTACCGCTACGATAATCGCAATATTTGTTGTGAGTTTTCCTATGTTCTTTGCAATAAATCGCATAAATTCAACTGCAGGATTCGACCTTGATTATGAGTGGGAAATGACGTACCACCACTTTATAAAGATGGGTTTAAATTCGGAGACAGATGGTGGATATTTGGCAAATGACGTTGGTAGTTCAATATCGATTGAAAATAAAGAAGAGCGAGTTATCTATAATAAACAGATAATTGCACAAAGAATTAAGGACTACGGAGTTACAGGTTTGATTAACCACCAAGCTAAAAAGACTCTTAATAATTATAATGATGGAACTTTTGGTTGGGGGTTAGAAGGTAGTTTTTTTGAGAAGATCTTTCCAAATGATTCTTATGTAGCAAAGATAACTAGAAGTTTTTATTATTCTTCAGGTAAACTACATCTAATTTTTCAAGGAATCGTACAAAGTATATGGTTGAGTATTTTATTTTTAGTTTTAGGGAATGTACTGATAGGCAGAGAAAAAATGACAAGAGAATTTCTAGTATTAATGACTTCGTTAATAGGAATTTTCCTGTTTGAATCTATCTTTGAATCCAGATCAAGATATTTATATACTTTTGTTCCGATATATATTGTTGCAGCTACAGTGGGATTTCAACAAATGACCCAGAATTTTAAAAAAGAGCTCTTAAATTAAAAACAGGAGTGAAAAATGAACAGAAATAATCCAATTTTATATATAGTTATTCCATGTTATAACGAAGAGCAAGTCCTACCATATACTAATCCAATGTTTGTTGAAAAAATTGAACAATTAGTAAAGAAAGAAGAAATACATCCCCATAGTAAAATCATGTATGTAAATGATGGCAGTAAGGATCAGACTTGGGAACTGATTGAAAGTTATGCTAATTCCATTTCTTCTGTGGTTGGTGTATCACAAAGTCGTAATAGGGGGCATCAAAGTAGTGTCCTTGCAGGGATGTATGAAGCTATTCAGTTTGCTGATATTGTCATTACCATTGATGCCGATGGACAGGATGATATTAACTGCATGGATAAGATGATTTCTGAGTATAAAAGTGGTTCTGAAATTGTATACGGTGTACGTGATAACCGTGATACGGACTCTGCTTTTAAACGAATTACAGCCGAAGGTTTTTATAAAGTGCTACGCTTATTTGGAGCAGAAGTTGTTTTTAATCATGCTGATTATCGCTTGGTTTCTAAAAGATTTTTGCAGGAGTTAGAGAAGTTCCAAGAAGTTAATCTATTTCTTCGTGGTTTAATGCCTTTAGTTGGTTTTAAATATTCTTATGTTTCATATAAGCGCCATGAACGAATTGCTGGTGAGAGCCATTATCCACTATCTAAAATGCTTGGTTTAGCTATGGATGGTATTACCAGTTTATCAATCAAACCGATTCGTTTGATTACAAGCCTGGGTGTTTTGACGTCATTCTTTAGTTTTCTATTGATTATTTGGGTTTTATGGAGTAAGTTTGTTGGTACGGTTGTGGCTGGATGGGCAAGCACCTATGCAATAGTTAGTTTACTTGGTGGAGTACAATTGATTAGTTTGGGAGTAATTGGTGAGTATATTGGAAAGATTTACCTAGAAACGAAACGTCGTCCTAGATATATTATCAGTGAACGTACTTTTGATAAGGATAGAATTTTATAGAATCTTTACTCTTTGAAAACTTTTCAAAATTTGGTATAATAGTACTACTCAAGGGAGTAGCTGGCAGAAACCTGTGATAGTGTCGTCATTCCGAATTTTATACTGAAAAGTATGCTTTCCGGCACTATCTTAAACAGCGAGACTTGTTATGATTAACAGGTCTCTTTTTGTTTGTCGTGAAAAGATGCGATGAGGGAAAAGAGAGTCTGTTTTGCACACAATGTCAAGGAGGAGACACATGTCAAAAGAACAAAAACGCCAAGCGTTTTATACTCAGAGTCCTGAAGAGGTCTTGAAGGCTGTGGATGCAACCGAGCAAGGTTTGTCATCAAGCGAGGCGGAAAAGCGCCTTGCTGAATTTGGCCACAATGAACTCGAAGAAGGCGAGAAACGATCAATTCTAGTCAAATTCATCGAGCAATTTAAGGATTTGATGATTATCATCCTAGTTGCGGCAGCAATCTTGTCAGTCGTGACTTCTGGTGGGGAAGATATCGCAGATGCCATTATCATCCTAGCCGTGGTTATCATTAACGCTGCCTTTGGTGTTTACCAAGAAGGGAAAGCAGAAGAAGCGATCGAAGCCCTCAAATCCATGTCTAGTCCAGCTGCCCGTGTTCTTCGTGATGGGCACATGGCTGAGATTGATTCTAAAGAATTGGTACCAGGTGATATTGTTGCCCTTGAAGCTGGTGATGTAGTACCTGCAGACCTACTTTTACTAGAAGCCAACTCTCTTAAAATCGAAGAAGCAGCTCTTACAGGTGAGTCTGTTCCAGTAGAAAAAGACTTGACAGTCGAGCTTGCTGCAGATGCTGGTATCGGTGACCGTGTCAACATGGCCTTCCAAAACTCAAATGTGACCTATGGTCGTGGTCTTGGTGTTGTTGTCAATACAGGTATGTACACTGAAGTTGGTCATATTGCAGGTATGCTTCAAGACGCTGATGAGACGGATACGCCCCTCAAACAAAACTTGAACAACCTTTCTAAGGTCTTGACCTATGCTATCTTGGTGATTGCCCTTGTAACCTTTGTAGTTGGTGTCTTCATTCAAGGGAAAAATCCACTTGGTGAGTTGATGACCTCTGTTGCCCTTGCCGTTGCAGCTATCCCAGAAGGGCTACCAGCTATCGTAACTATTGTTCTTGCCCTTGGTACGCAAGTCTTAGCTAAACGAAACTCTATCGTTCGTAAGTTGCCAGCAGTTGAAACACTTGGTTCAACTGAAATCATTGCTTCTGATAAGACTGGTACGCTGACTATGAATAAGATGACAGTCGAAAAAGTCTTCTACGATGCAGTTCTACATGACTCTGCTGATGACATTGAACTAGGTCTTGAAATGCCCCTTCTTCGTTCAGTTGTCTTAGCAAACGATACTAAAATTGATGTGGAAGGCAACCTGATTGGTGATCCAACAGAAACAGCCTTCATCCAGTATGCCTTGGATAAGGGCTACGATGTTAAAGGATTTTTAGACAAATATCCTCGTATAGCTGAGTTACCATTTGACTCTGACCGTAAGCTCATGTCAACGGTTCACCCATTGCCAGACGGTAAATTCCTTGTGGCAGTCAAAGGTGCGCCAGACCAACTTTTGAAACGTTGTGTTCTTCGTGATAAGGCTGGGGATATTGCTCCGATTGATGAGAAGGTTACAAACCTCATTCATACAAACAACTCTGAAATGGCTCATCAAGCCTTGCGTGTCCTTGCAGGTGCTTATAAGATTATTGACAACATTCCAGAAAACCTCACTTCTGAAGAGCTTGAAAATGATTTAATCTTCACTGGTTTGATCGGGATGATTGACCCTGAACGTCCTGAGGCGGCTGAGGCTGTTCGTGTGGCTAAGGAAGCTGGAATTCGTCCAATCATGATTACAGGTGACCACCAAGACACTGCAGAAGCTATTGCCAAACGTTTGGGAATCATTGACGCAAACGATACAGAAGGACACGTTTTAACTGGTGCTGAGCTCAACGAACTATCTGATGAAGATTTTGAAAAAGTAGTTGGTCAATACTCTGTTTACGCCCGTGTGTCTCCAGAGCACAAGGTTCGTATCGTCAAGGCTTGGCAAAAACAAGGTAAAGTCGTTGCCATGACAGGTGACGGTGTCAATGATGCGCCAGCTCTGAAAACAGCAGATATCGGTATCGGTATGGGAATCACTGGTACAGAGGTTTCTAAGGGGGCTTCTGACATGATTCTTGCAGATGATAACTTTGCGACTATCATTGTTGCAGTGGAAGAAGGACGTAAGGTCTTCTCAAACATTCAAAAGACTATTCAGTACCTACTTTCTGCCAATACTGCTGAAGTGTTAACCATCTTCCTATCAACCTTGTTTGGTTGGGATGTCTTGCAGCCAGTTCATCTCTTGTGGATCAACTTGGTAACGGATACCTTCCCAGCTATCGCTCTAGGTGTTGAACCTGCGGAGCCAGGTGTTATGACCCATAAACCACGTGGACGTAAGGCAAGCTTCTTCTCAGGTGGTGTTTTCAGCTCCATCATTTATCAAGGAGTACTCCAAGCAGCCCTTGTTATGAGTGTTTATGGCCTTGCCCTTGCTTACCCAGTTCATGTGGGTGACAATCATGCCATTCATGCAGATGCCTTAACTATGGCTTTTGCAACCCTTGGTTTGATTCAGCTCTTCCATGCCTACAATGTCAAGTCGGTTTACCAGTCCATCTTGACAGTTGGCCCATTCAAGTCTAAGACCTTCAACTGGTCTATCTTGGTATCCTTCATCCTTCTCATGGCAACAATCGTCGTAGAACCACTTGAAGGTATCTTCCACGTAACCAAACTAGACTTGTCACAGTGGGGAATCGTTATGGGCGGAAGCTTCTCAATGATTATCATCGTCGAAATCGTTAAATTTATCCAACGCAAACTCGGCTTTGACAAGAATGCGATTTAAAAATAAAGTCATCTTCGGATGGCTTTTTGCTACAGTTGAGGGAAAGGGCTTGCAGTTATCGGCTTTTGTGCTATAATTGCTATAATATAGTAAAAAGTAAGAGGAGTGTGATGAAGTGGAAAAGAAAATTGTGAAGGATATTTTGTTTTTATCTCAGGTATCTCAGCCGGCAAGTCAGGATGATCTGTATCTTGCCAGAGATTTGCAGGATACACTCTTAGCAAATCGTGAAACTTGTGTCGGTCTGGCTGCCAATATGATTGGGGTGCAGAAGCGCGTGATTATTTTTAATCTGGGCTTGGTTCCTGTGGTCATGTTTAACCCAGTGCTCCTGTCCTCTGAAGGACCTTATGAGACAGAAGAAGGCTGTTTGTCCTTGACAGGTGTGAGACCTACTAAGCGTTATGAAACCATAAGGGTTGCCTATTGTGACAGCAAGTGGCAGGAACAGACCATTACTTTGACAGGCTTCCCAGCCCAGATTTGCCAGCATGAACTGGATCACTTGGAAGGACGAATCATTTAGGAGGAAAGCAAATGAAACGAATAGTCTTCGAACTTATTTTTATCGCAACGACCTGGTATATCTTTTTACCGCCCCTTAACCTGACCAGCTGGGAATTTCTCTTTTTCCTCTGTGGGCATTTGCTGGTTGTGGCAATCTTATTTGGCTTTGGCAAGGGAATCAATCTGGTCAAAACAGTTCATGTGCGCCACGGCAAGGCGGAAGCTGCTTTAAATTTTGAGGGTTTCAAAATCAATCGGTTGGGGAAAGTTCTTTTAGCTTCTATTGGAGGGATTCTTCTCTTGGCAGGTTTGGTTTCCTTGGTGACTTCTAGCATTTTTCAGGCTAAAAATTATGCCAATGTAGTCACAGTTACGGAAAAAGACTTTACTGAATTTCCTAAGAGTGACACCAGTAAGGTTCCTATTTTAGATAGAAGTACTGCCGAAAAAATTGGCGACCGCTACTTGGGTTCCCTGACGGATAAGGTGTCGCAGTATGTAGCGGCAGACACCTATACTCAATTGACGATTGATGGAAAACCTTATCGGGTTACGCCTTTAGAATACGCAGACCCTATCAAGTGGTTTAATAATCAGGCCAAGGGAATCGGCGAATATATTAAGGTGGACATGGTAACCGGGAATGCAGACTTGGTAGATTTGAAGACACCAATCAAGTATTCGGACTCAGAGTATTTTAACCGCGATGTCAAGCGTCATCTGCGCTTTAAGTACCCAACCAAGATATTCAAGACTCCATCTTTTGAGGTGGACGATGAGGGCAATCCTTTCTATGTGGCGACGGTTTATCAAAAGCAATTTGGGCTTGCGGTTCCTCGTCCTGTTTCAGTCATTATCTTGGATGCTACAAATGGAGAAACCAAGGAATACAGCTTGGCTGATGTTCCAGAATGGGTGGACAGGGTCTATCCAGCTGAGGAAACCATTGAGCAAATCAACTACAACGGCAAGTACAAGGACGGTTTCTGGAATGCCATGATTTCCAAGAAAAACGTGACCCAGACTACCAAGGGCTATAATTACTTGTCTATCGGTAATGACATCTACCTCTACACAGGTGTGACATCGGCTAATGCAGATGAAAGTAATCTTGGTTTCATCCTTGAAAATATGAGGACAGGAGAAATCACTAAGTACAGCTTGGCTTCTGCGACCGAAGAATC
This sequence comes from Streptococcus mitis, assembly GCA_032481955.1. Classification (GTDB taxonomy): domain Bacteria; phylum Bacillota; class Bacilli; order Lactobacillales; family Streptococcaceae; genus Streptococcus; species Streptococcus mitis_DQ. The sequence goes on from JAWERV010000016.1 coordinate 32,394, forward strand.
AGCCCGTGAATCAGCCGAAGGTGCTGTTCAGGAGAAATCCTACAAGGCAACCTTCCCAATCCTCATTAACCTCAATGACAAGCCTCTCTACATCATGGGCTTGAAGGACAATGCTGGCTTAGTCAAAGAGTACGCCCTGGTAGACGCAGTCGAGTATCAAAATGTTATCGTAGCTACGACAGTGGACGAACTGCTCAGCAAGTACGCCAATAAAAACGACCTTGAAATTGACAATGCAACAACAGAAAGCATCAAGGGTGTGGTAGCAGACCTCAAATCAGCTGTTATTAAGGGCGACACCGTCTACTTCTTTAAAGTTGATGGCAAGATTTACAAGGTTAAGGCCTCAGTATCAGATGACCTTCCTTACCTTGAAAATGGTAAAACCTTCGAAGGTCAAGTAGGAAAAGACAACTATCTCAAGACCTTTAAAGTGCAATAAAGACAGCTTTATTTAAGAAGTGTATGTTATAATAATGTAAATTAATACTCAATGAAAATCAAAGAGCAAACTAGGAAGCTAGCCGCAGGCTGTACTTAAGTACGGCAAGGCGAAGCTGACGTAGTTTGAATTTGATTTTCGAAGAGTATAAGACTAATGGAGGACAAAGAAATGGGTTTTTATGTGATGCTTGCTTCAATATTACTCGGACTGCTCGCTTTGAAGATAGGTTTTTCTCAGTTTAAGGAGAAAAAAGATAAATTCTTATCTATCTTAACAAGCTTAGCTGGCATAGCCCTTGTTCTCGTGGCTGTCTGGTTAGGATGGCCAAAATAAACAGAGAAGTCTCGGTCAAACCGAGGTTTTTCAGATGAATTTCTTGGTAGTGGCAAAAAAATATGCTACACTATCAATATGAAAATTTTAATCCCAACAGCAAAAGAAATGAACACAGACTTGCCGAGTATCGAAACTGCTCCTTTAAGACTAGAAAGTCAGCCTGTGCTTGATGCCTTGGCTCTCTATTCTACTAGTCAATTGGAGAGTTTTTACAAAGTTTCAGCCGAGAAAGCTGCGGCAGAATTTCAACATATCCAAGCTTTGAAAAGGCAAACTGCTCAACACTACCCAGCCTTGAATCTATTTGATGGGCTGATGTACCGCCACATCAAGCGAGACAAATTGACCGAGGTAGAACAAGCCTACCTTGAAAATCATGTCTTCATTACATCGGCTTTGTATGGTGTTGTGCCAGCCTTGTCACCTATGGCACCTCACCGTTTGGACTTTTTGATGAAGTTAAAAGTCGCTGGTAAGACTTTAAAGAGCCATTGGAAGGCGGCCTATAATGAAGCTGTGAAGCAGGAAGAAGTGATTTTTTCTCTCTTGTCGTCCGAGTTTGAGAACGTATTTTCTAAGGAAATCAGAGAAAAGATGGTGACCTTCAAATTCATGGAGGATAGAGATGGCCAGCTGAAAATTCACTCAACCATTTCCAAGAAAGCGCGTGGTGCTTTCCTGACAGCCTTGATAGAAAATCAAGTGCAGACGGTGGAGGAAGCTCGTAAGTTAAGCTTTGCAGGATTTAACTACCGAGAAGACCTGTCCCAACCACAGGAATTGGTTTTTGTAAAGGAAGTATAGAAATCAGATAAGAGAAAAGTCAGCAGGAACATGCTGACTTTTTTAGCTTATAAAGTATTGGACAAATGAATCTCATTTGATAAGGTATTAAGATGATTGACCAAATCCATGATTGACAGATGGTTTCGGCAAATAAACTTTTTAGTGATGCCTGGAATATAGAAATTAGACACGATGATGTCATAATCTGTCTGATTTAAAATCTCAGGGCTTGTTTCCAATTGGTCCCAAATATCGAAGGTAAAGCGATTATTACAGTAATAGGAAAGCATATCCATCAAGGTGAGGGATAGGGCATGGTCAAAGTTACTGATAATCAAAACCTTGATAGGTGGTCGATTGGCTAATAATTGAGTAGTGATATTTTCTGCATGGGTGAAGAGGGTGTAAATCAAGTGCTCTAATTGTTCAGGATAATCATGTTGCCCGATTGCTTGCCGATATTGGGCCAGTTCTTGACGAGCACTTTCCATAAAGTCTGGGAAATAGACCTTGAACTTTTCTAGTGTAATTCCCTTTTGCTCAAATAAGAGTGGTGTTGAAAAGGTTTCCTGTCTTTCAAAATAAGCTGTATTGTGTAGGTGCCAAATGAGCTCATCATGATTAGCAAATTTAATATTAAATGCTTTAGATAATCGTTCCAAAATTTGGCTTAATAACTGATAAGAATAGCGAGATTCCTCATTTTTATTTAGAGAATCAAAGAATTGCTGTGGATCTAGAAAAATATCATTTTGAAGAAAGGAAATGAAAATTTGGGCCACAATATCTGGAGTCATTTCCAGTCCAAATTGTTGAGAGAAGTATGCAAGCTTGTCCTCAAAATCTGGTAAATTCATTAAAACAGGATAGTAGTCTTGGTAAAAATGATTCGGTAAATCAATGAAATGTCCATTTTTTACTCGATGAATACTAATTGCGAGCATCAGCTTATACATTCTATAGATTGCAAATCGCATTGGGTAATTTGTGGATTTATAGAAGTAGTCAGCGAACTCTGTTATGACTTTTTCAGAAATATCTGGGAAAGGCCAGTCTAGAAAATAATACCGCTCTGAAAAGTATTGGGCATAAAAATAGCGAATATCGATTTCATTTCCATTCAGGGATGTTGGAGTAAAAGACAGTTCAATTTGGAATTGTTTCGAGAGAATGGTGGTGATTCGATTTCCTAAGCGATAAAGATTGGCATTACTAGAATGCAGTTTTTCTACAGTTCGGTAAATAGGCAATCCTTCGTTAAAAAACATATATTCTAGTAACTGAAAAGATTGGGAATGACTGAGGAAATAAATATAAATATCTTCTATACTTACACCTGTATCTAGATTTAGCATAATGCCATTGATAGAAGATTGAATTTTGAAGGTTGGGAATGCTGTTCGTAGTTCGTTTAAGTCATTTTTCAGGATACGCTCGGTGCATTCTAAAGTTTGTGCTAACTCGTTTAGACGTATCCAATCTCGTTTCTGAATGAGTATTTCAAGTAGTCGTAATTGTCGTTGTTCCTTTGTAGATAATAGAGATCTCATAGGGTTCTATCCTCCTAAGCTCATTATATCATAGTCTATAATAAAAATGCTAATATTGATATTGTTAAGATGGAGAATAATCCGATTTGATCTTAAAACAGTATTTATGAATCGAATATAGGAAGGCAATTAAATGTTACTGGAATATTTGTATTGATTTTGCGATTACATTTTTACCTCTATATTATTTTTCTGTACCATTTGTACCAAAATATGAGAATCATTTTTTTGTCAGTAAATTCACTTTGATTAGAACAATTTAAATGAATCTTGAGGGAAAAAATACTATATATTAATTTGTAAAACTATATTGAATTATATATAAAATAGATGTAAATTGTATAGTATAAAATTATATTGAGGTAAAGAATATGAAACAGGCACAGAGAAAATCATTTAATTGGTATAAAATGCAACAACGTTTCTCTATTCGCAAGTATCACTTTGGGGCAGCTAGTGTACTGCTCGGGACAGCATTAGTCTTGGGAACTGCTGTCAATACGCAAGCAGTACAAGCAGAGGAACACAATCCTGAGGCAACTAACAGTGTTTCTGTTGATAAGATAGCAGAAACTACTAAATCAGCAGAAGTTTCTACAGCTAAGAAAGAAACTACCTACGCAGCTCCAACTGTTGCTAATCCAATAGAGGTGACTCCAGCTAAATCTGAAGTTGTTAAGGCAGCTGTAGAAAAGGTTGAAGAGCCTAAAGTGGAAAAAGAAGAAGTTTCTCATCAAAGTGCAGTTGATAAATCAAAATTATTAACGGCTCTTTCGCGTGCAAAAAAATTAGAAGCAAAATTATATACAGAAGCTAGTGCTGCAAACTTGAAAGCAAGTATCCAAGCTGGTCAAGGTTTGCTTGGGAAAGCAGATGCAACTGAAGCTGAAATATCAGCAGCGGAGTCATCTATTCAATCAGCTGTCATTGGACTGGAACTCCGCTCTAACTCTGATAAAGGAACTGTATCAGAAACTCCTGTAGCGAAGAAAGCTGATGCAGATGAAGCAGAAGAAGAAACTAAGCAAGCTCCTACAACTAATCGTTCAGCTCTTGATAGTGTTGTTTTGCCAGCTAGCAGAACTGCTAAAGTAGAAGCAACTTCAGCTCCAAAAACAACTAATGAAATCTTGAAACCAGGTTTAAGCCTTTCTGATGCTCGCCAAAATCCAGCTATCCGTAAGGAAGACTTGGAGAAGGGGCATAGTGGTTTTAGAGCAGCTAGCAATCCAGCCAACCCAATTGTCTCAGGTTCTGGGAATACAGTTGCATTTACAGATATCAGTCAATCTGGTCGTAGTTATAGTTTCCGCGGCTATGGGAACGCACGTGGTGGTCATTCAATTCATTATGATGTGACGACAGTACGTCAAGGTAATAGATTGAATTTCACAATTCAATATTCTGGTCCAGGTGAATTTGTTAATAATAACTTTATCTTGGATAAAGGGGATGGATTTGGAAATCCTTCAAATGCAACTATCACAACTCCAAGATTAAGAGAGCAATCAAAACCTATTAGCCAGGGTGCCAACTTTGTATCTCACTCAGGATATACTATGACCTCTGCCACTGAAACAAGTCTGCAACAGACAATCAGATTCAGTTTGCCAATCAACAATCCAAATGGTGATTTGTCTGTCCGTTTGAAACCTGTTACTTTTAACGTGGACCAAGGTGGTGGCGGAGCCGCTACTAGCAATGATCCATACAGTAACTCTAACTATTATTATAGAGCAAACCCACTATACTTGGATGCCAATCCAAATGGTGGTTCTAGTAACAAGGTTGTTACAGAAGACATTGACTTCCAAACAGTCTACCTTCCAACTAGTAAATTGCCAGAAGGCCAAACGAGATTAGTCAGAGAAGGTGAAAAAGGACAACGTCAAATTACCTATAAAGTCCATCGATTTGGTAACGAAACAATTCTAGGATTGACAATTAGTAATTCTGTTACTAAAGAAGCTAAGCCACGTATTATGCAAATTGGTGTGGCTAAAGAGCTAATCGATACAGTAAAACCACGTGTTGATCAAAATAAAGTTGGTGATACAAATAATCTTACTTTCTATCTTGATAACGATGGAAATGGTGTTTATACTGAGGGCGTAGACGAACTTGTTCAAAAAATTGCTATTAAAGATGGAGCCAAGGGTGAAAAAGGGGACCAAGGTGAACGGGGTTTAACTGGATTTAAAGGTGAAAAAGGAGACCGAGGCGAACGCGGTCTGACTGGAGCCCAAGGTGCCAAAGGTGAAAAAGGAGACCGAGGCGAACGTGGTCTGACTGGAGCCCAAGGTGCTAAAGGTGAAAAAGGAGACCGAGGTGAACGCGGTCTCACTGGAGCTAAAGGTGAAAAAGGAGACCAAGGTCAGGCAGGTCGTGACGGTGTAACTCCAACTGTAACCGTTAAAGATAATAAAGATGACGGCACTCATACTATCACTATTAACGACGGTAGAGGTAATGTTACAAATACTATTGTAAGAGATGGGTTCGATGGAGCGAGTCCATTAGTTGCGACTCAACGAAATGAAGCAGATAAGACAACAACTGTTATCTTCTATTATGACCAAAATGACAACAACGAATTCGATGCAGGCGATACAAAACTAAAAGAAGTCGTTATTGCAGATGGTGCCAAAGGTGAGAAAGGTGACAAGGGAGCAACTCCTAAAGTGACAACTGCTCGTGGAGCAGATGGCCGTAGTACTGATATTACATTTACAGTTCATGGAGAAGAGCCTGTTGTAGCTAACATTAAGGATGGTAAAGATGGTCGTACACCAACTATTGACTTGAATGCTTTAGCAGAAGCAGCAGTAAGACTAAACAATCAAAGAAGCGGAAGAGTAAGAAGAGCATTATCAGACGCCCCATCTACAGCACCAGCACCACAACCAGTAGAAGGTACTCGTATTACAGCATACTATGATAACAATGGTAACGGTAAATACGATTCAGGTGTGGATGAATTAATTGGTACAAGTGATATCTTGAATGGTACAAATGGACGTAATGGTGCAGATGGAGCTTCTGGTACAGATGGTCGTAATGGTGCTGAATTATTAAGTGGACCTAAAGCACCAACAGCAAATGATGGTAAAGATGGTGATACTTATATCGATGCTACTACAGGAGATGTTTACAAAAAAGAAGGCAGAAACTGGAACCAAATTGGCAACATCAGAGGACCTCAAGGATTACCAGGTCCAAAAGGTGACAAGGGAGAAAATGGTCGTGATGGCTTCACACCAGAGGTAAGTGTCACAGACAATCACGATGGAAGCCATACCATTACCATTACCCAACCAGAAGGTCGTCCAGCTCTTACAACAATCGTTAAAAATGGTGAAAATGGCCAAACACCGAAAGTTAAAGCAGAACGTGATGAAGCTAAGAAACAAACGACTCTCACCTTCTACATTGATAAAGATGGCGATGGTAATTACACAGAAGGAACAGATACGCTCGTTCAAACATCCATCGTTAAAGACGGCCAAGACGGAGCAGCTGGACAAGCAGGACGTGATGGTAAAGAAGTTCTAAATGGCAAAGTAGATCCAACACCAAGAGACGGAAAAGATGGAGACAGCTTCGTTAATACTGCCACAGGAGATGTCTTCGTTAAGAAGAACAATACTTGGGAACAA
>JAWERV010000017.1:0-38697 GCA_032481955.1 Streptococcus mitis
AGTTGTTATCACTGCAACAAACATGCTTGAAACAATGACTGAAAAACCACGTGCAACTCGTTCAGAAGTATCAGACGTATTTAACGCTGTTATCGACGGTACTGACGCTACAATGCTTTCAGGTGAGTCTGCAAATGGTAAATACCCACTTGAGTCAGTAACTACAATGGCTACAATCGACAAGAACGCTCAAACTCTTCTTAACGAATACGGCCGTTTGAACTCAGATTCATTTGAACGTAACTCTAAGACGGAAGTAATGGCTTCAGCTGTTAAAGATGCTACTAACTCAATGGACATTAAATTGGTTGTAACACTTACTAAAACTGGTCACACTGCACGTTTGATCTCTAAATACCGTCCAAATGCTGACATCTTGGCATTGACATTTGACGAATTGACAGAACGTGGATTGATGTTGAACTGGGGTGTTATCCCAATGTTGACAGATGCTCCATCATCAACTGACGATATGTTCGAAATTGCTGAACGTAAAGCAGTTGAAGCAGGTCTTGTACAATCTGGTGACGATATCGTTATCGTAGCTGGTGTGCCACTTGGAGAAGCTGTTCGTACAAATACAATGCGTATCCGTACAGTACGTTAATTAAAATAAAAAGAGCCTATCATATCAAGCTTTCTAGCCTGTATGATGGGCTCTTTTTGTGTTGAGGGCAAAAATGGGGAAAACTTTTTACTTGCGATTTAATGAGATAGTATCAAGTGAATCAATCAGTGCTTGTTTCATGTCATTTGTAATGTGAGTGTAGATTACAGTTGTTGTTTTAATGTTTTTATGGCTTACACAAGCTATGCTGTCTTGTAGAAGCAAATGTAAAACAGATATTAGGTTTAAATACAGAAAAAACAACTCCCCGATGATTCAAGGAGTTGTCTATAGCTAGATTAGTTTTTTGAAGCCGCTTGGAATTCAGGGTTTTTCCATGCCTCATCAATGATAGCTTGCAATTCTTTTGCAGATGCTTGCATTTTTTGAGTTTCTGCGTCGTTCAATGGAATGTTTACTGGACGAACGATACCGTGTGCACCAACGATAGCTGGTTGACCGATAAAGACGTTCTCAACACCATATTGACCTTCTTGGAATACAGAAAGTGGAAGTACTGCATTTTCATCATCAAGGATTGCTTTTGTGATACGAGCAAGGGCTACAGCGATACCGTAGTATGTTGCACCTTTTTTGTTAATGATTGAGTAAGCAGCGTCACGAACAGAAATGAAGAGTTCCACAAGGTCAGCTTCATCTAAGTCACGGTTTGCTTGCAACCATTGTTCCAATTTAACACCAGCAACGTTAGCATGTGACCAAACAGCAAATTCTGAGTCACCGTGCTCACCCATGATGTAAGCATGGACTGAACGAGCATCAACACCGATTTTTTCAGCAAGTGCTTGACGGAAACGAGCTGAGTCAAGTGAAGTACCTGAACCGATAACGCGTTCTTTAGGGAATCCAGAGAATTTCCAAGTTGAGTAAGTTAAGACGTCAACTGGGTTAGCAGCAACAAGGAAGATACCATCAAAACCTGAAGCAACAACTTGTTCAACGATTGATTTGTTGATAGCAAGGTTTTTACCTACAAGGTCAAGGCGAGTTTCACCTGGTTTTTGAGGAGCACCAGCAGTGATAACAACAAGATCAGCGTCAGCACAGTCTTCGTATTTAGCAGCGTAGATTTTCTTTGGTGAAGTAAATGCAAGCGCGTGGCTAAGGTCTTCAGCATCACCAACTGCTTTTTCAAACAATTGAGGAATTTCAATAATACCAAGTTCTTGTGCGATTCCTTGAGTAACAAGAGCGAAGGCGTAAGATGAACCTACAGCACCATCACCAACAAGGATAACTTTTTTGTGTTGTTTAGTTAGTGTCATTTGTCTAAACATCTCCTTAATTTTATTCAGGGGTTTCCCCAGTTATTTCAATTCTATCACTTTTAAAATGCTTTGTCACGGATATGCCTTGCAGTTCTTGATGTAAACGTTTTAGTAGTTCTAGATACCTGAAATATGGCAGACATTGTGGTATAATATAGTTAATTACTAATAGTGAAATGAGGCATTTATTAATGCAGGATAGAAATTTAGTGAATGTCAATCTGACAAAGGAGATGAAGACGAGCTTTATCGACTACGCCATGAGTGTTATCGTAGCGCGGGCTCTTCCTGATGTTCGAGATGGCTTGAAACCCGTTCACCGTCGGATTCTCTACGGAATGAATGAATTGGGTGTTACTCCAGACAAACCTCATAAAAAATCTGCTCGTATTACAGGGGATGTCATGGGTAAATACCACCCACACGGAGATTCCTCTATCTATGAAGCCATGGTTCGTATGGCTCAATGGTGGAGCTATCGTTACATGCTTGTCGATGGGCATGGAAACTTTGGTTCTATGGATGGAGACGGTGCTGCCGCCCAGCGATACACTGAGGCACGTATGAGCAAAATTGCTCTAGAGATGCTTCGTGATATCAATAAAAATACAGTTGATTTCGTTGATAACTATGATGCCAATGAACGTGAACCCTTGGTCTTGCCAGCGCGCTTTCCAAACCTTTTGGTAAATGGAGCTACTGGTATTGCGGTTGGGATGGCAACCAATATTCCACCTCATAACCTTGGAGAAACCATTGATGCGGTGAAGTTGGTCATGGATAATCCTGAAGTGACTACCAAGGACTTGATGGAAGTCTTGCCTGGTCCAGATTTTCCAACAGGCGCCCTCGTCATGGGCAAATCAGGTATTCATAAGGCATATGAAACAGGTAAAGGTTCTATTGTCCTCCGTTCTCGTACTGAAATTGAAGAAACTAAGACTGGCCGTGAGCGTATTGTTGTAACAGAATTTCCTTACATGGTCAACAAAACAAAGGTGCATGAGCATATTGTTCGTTTGGTTCAGGAAAAACGCATTGAGGGCATCACAGCAGTACGTGATGAGTCAAACCGTGAAGGGGTTCGATTTGTTATTGAAGTCAAGCGTGATGCCTCTGCCAATGTTATCCTCAACAACCTCTTCAAGATGACCCAGATGCAAACCAACTTTGGTTTCAATATGCTTGCTATCCAAAATGGTGTACCGAAGATTTTGTCCCTTCGTCAGATTTTGGATGCTTATATCGAGCACCAAAAAGAAGTGGTTGTTCGTCGTACTCGTTTTGATAAAGAAAAAGCGGAAGCGCGTGCGCATATCTTAGAAGGTCTCTTGATTGCGCTAGACCATATCGATGAAGTGATTCGTATCATCCGTGCTAGTGAAACGGATGCGGAAGCACAAGCTGAGTTGATGAGCAAGTTTAAGCTTTCTGAACGTCAAAGTCAAGCCATCCTTGATATGCGCCTTCGTCGTTTAACAGGCTTGGAACGCGATAAGATTCAGTCTGAATATGATGACCTCTTGGCTTTGATTGCGGATTTAGCAGATATTCTTGCTAAGTCCGAACGTGTTTCTCAAATCATTAAAGATGAATTAGATGAAGTCAAGCGTAAGTTTGGCGACCAACGTCGTACGGAATTGATGGTTGGGGAGGTATTGAGTCTTGAAGATGAGGACTTGATTGAAGAATCGGATGTTTTGATCACTCTTTCTAACAAAGGATACATTAAACGTCTAGATCAGGGTGAATTTACTGCTCAAAAACGTGGAGGTCGCGGTGTTCAAGGAACAGGAGTTAAGGATGACGATTTTGTCCGTGAGTTAGTGTCAACCAGCACCCATGATCATCTGCTCTTCTTCACAAATAAAGGTCGTGTCTATCGCCTGAAAGGCTATGAAATTCCTGAGTATGGACGTACTGCCAAGGGATTACCAATAGTCAATCTTTTGAAATTGGATGAAGGTGAAAGTATTCAGACCATCATCAATGTTGAATCTGAACGCAGTGATGACGCCTATCTCTTCTTCACAACCCGTCATGGTATCGTGAAGAGAACCAGCGTTAAGGAATTTGCTAATATTCGTCAAAATGGACTTAAAGCATTGAACCTCAAAGATGAAGATGAGTTGATTAATGTCTTACTGACAGAAGAAGATACGGATATTATCATTGGTACCAAGTTTGGTTATGCAGTTCGCTTTAAGCAATCAGTCGTTCGCGGCATGAGTCGTATCGCTACTGGTGTGAAAGGTGTTAACCTTCGTGACGGAGACACAGTTGTTGGTGCTAGTGTGATTACAGACCAGGACGAGGTTCTTATCATCACAGAAAAAGGATATGGTAAGCGCACAGTTGCGACCGAATATCCAACAAAAGGTCGTGGTGGTAAAGGGATGAAGACGGCTAATGTAGCTGAGAAAAATGGTCCTCTATCAGGTCTTTTGACTGTTAAAGGTGATGAAGACTTGATGATTATTACTGATACAGGTGTCATGATTCGAACCAACGTTGCCAATATTTCACAAACAGGTCGATCAACTATGGGAGTTAAAGTGATGCGTCTGGATCAGGATGCCAAAATTGTAACCTTTACAACAGTAGCAGCGTCAGAAAAAGAAGAAGTTGGGACAGAAAACGAAATAGAAGGTGAAGCATAATGTCTCATAAAAAGAACAAAAAGAAAACAAATCGTAAAAATTTACTAATCAATGTCTTGGCAGGATTCTTAATCCTCTTGTCACTGGCATTAATCTTTAATTCAAAAATTCGTGATATGTTCATGGTTTGGAATACTAACAAGTATCAAGTTAGCCAAGTATCAAAAGAAAAACTGGAAGAAAATCAAGATACAGAAGGTAATTTTGACTTTGACTCAGTAAAAGCCATTTCGTCAGAAGCTGTCTTATCCTCACAATGGAATTCGCAAAAATTGCCAGTTATTGGTGGAATTGCTATTCCTGAAGTAGAAATCAACTTGCCAATTTTTAAGGGGCTTGATAATGTCAATCTCTTCTATGGAGCTGGTACAATGAAGCGTGATCAAGTAATGGGGAAGGGAAACTATTCACTTGCGAGTCATCACATTTTTACAGCAGAAAATGCTAGTCAGATGCTATTTTCTCCATTATCACGCGCTAAGAATGGGATGAAAATTTATCTAACTGATAAGGATAAGGTCTATACCTATGTCATTCATGAGGTCAAGCATGTAACTCCAGATCGTGTTGATGAGATTGATGACCGTAGTGGTGTTGATGAAATCACACTTGTAACTTGTGTGGACTATGATGCGACAGAGCGAATTATTGTAAAAGGTGATTTGAAAGATACAAAAGACTATTCACAAACACCTGAAGAAATCCTAACAGCTTTCAATCAACCATATAAACAACGCTATTAATTTTTAAAGAATCAGTAAACATTTAGTTTTACTGGTTCTTTTTATGGCTTTATAAGCAAACTATGTAATGCTAATACTCTTCGAAAATCTCTTCAAACCGCGTCAACTTCACCTTACAGTACTCAAGTAGAGCCTGCGACTAGCTTCCTAGTTTGCTATTTGATTTTCATTGAGTATAAATCTATACAAATGTTAGAAATTTAAGAAAATGATTACCTATTAAAATATTTTATGTTATAATAATAAATATTAAAAAATAGGAGATGTTTATGAGTTCTTCAGAGTTTATTTCGAAGATAGATTATTATTGCCACAAGAAAGAAAGTCTTTTCAATCAAAGTAAGTTCAAGTATGCTATTCGTTCCATGTTTGCAGGTGCTTTTTTAACTTTTAGTACAGCTGCCGGGGCTATTGGTGCGGATTTATTAAATAATATTGTTCCAAATAGTGGTTATTTCCTTTTCCCATTTGTTTTCGCTTGGGGGCTGGCCTATATCGTCTTTCTAAATGCGGAATTGATAACTTCTAATATGATGTACTTAACAGCTGGAGTGTTCTTGAAAAAGATTGATTGGAAAAAGGCAATGATTATTTTACTCTATTGTACTTTGTTTAATCTCATTGGTGCCTTGGTAGCTGGATGGGCCTTTGCCAACTCATCAGCCTTTTCCCATTTGACTCATGATAGTTTCCTTCCTAAGCTTGTAGCCAAGAAATTGGCGCGTCCAAGTGATTTAGTCCTGCTTGAGGGAATTCTTGCCAATGTATTTGTAAATATTGCCATTCTTTCATCTATACTAGTCAAAGATGGTGCTGCCAAACTATGGATCATTTTATCAGCTATTTCCATGTTTGTCTTCTTGTCCAATGAGCACATCGCTGCCAATTTTGCTTCCTTTAGCATTATGAAATTCAGCATGATTGCTGATCAAGTACCTCACTTTGATATTCCAAATATCCTTCGACATTGGGGGATAACCTTTATTGCTAACTTTATAGGTGGAGGTCTTCTGATTGGTTTACCGTATGCCTTTCTAAATAAGAATGAAGATACTTATTTCGATTAAGAAGAATCAGAGTAGAGGTGCGGAGAAATCATTTTGTTCTATTTAGTAATAAATATATTAAGTAGAACAAAAATGATTCTACTCAATCTCTAGATTCGGACAATTAAAAATTCTAAAGCTTGTTATTAAAACAATGTAAACGATTGCTGAATTTTTAAATTAGGGAAAAATACAGTCATGAAAGGCTTTTCTTTATATCGATTTTATGTTATAATTATCACAAATAAAAGTTTTAGGAGTTTATTATGGTTTCTTCAGAATTTATTTCAAAGATTGAATTTGCTTGCAAGAAGAAAGAAAGTCTTTATAGTCAAAGCAAATTTAAGTATGCGATTCGTTCTATGTTCGCGGGTGCATTTTTAACATTTAGTACAGCTGCAGGTGCAGTTGGGGCTGATTTGATTAATAAAATCGCACCAGGTAGTGGACGCTTCCTCTTCCCATTTGTCTTTGCTTGGGGCTTGGCCTACATTGTTTTCTTGAATGCCGAGTTGGTAACATCAAACATGATGTTCTTGACTGCTGGTAGTTTCTTGAAAAAAATCTCTTGGAGAAAAACAGCTGAGATTTTACTTTACTGTACCTTGTTTAACCTTATTGGTGCCTTAATAGCAGGTTGGGGCTTTGCTCATTCAGCAGCCTATGCACATCTGACACACGATAGTTTCATCTCAGGTGTTGTTGAGATGAAGTTAGGACGCTCAAATGAATTAATCTTGCTTGAGGCAATTTTGGCAAATATTTTCGTAAATATTGCGATTCTTTCATTTGTTTTGGTCAAAGATGGTGGTGCCAAACTTTGGCTTGTTTTGTCAGCAATTTATATGTTTGTATTCTTAACAAACGAGCACATTGCGGCGAACTTTGCTTCTTTCGCGATTGTAAAATTCAGTGTTGCTGCGGATTCAATTGCTAATTTCGGTGTTGGAAATATGCTTCGCCACTGGGGTGTAACCTTCATTGGGAACTTCATTGGTGGTGGTCTCTTGATGGGTCTTCCATACGCCTTCCTCAATAAAAACGAAGATACTTATGTAGATTAAGGAAATGAGCACGATTGATTCGTGCTTTTTTCGATTTTGTAAGAAGTAATAGCCACTCCTTATATCAAAATATAGAAAACTGATATTTGTAAACTATAACCTAAGGTGTTACAATATCCTTAATCAAACTATTTGGAGGTCGTCTTATGACTCGTGATTTTAAATTTGAAACTTTACAACTACATGCTGGTCAAGTTGTGGATCCAGCTACCAAGTCTCGTGCTGTGCCGATTTATCAAACAACATCTTTTGTTTTTGATGACACGCAGGAAGGTGCCGATCTGTTTGCCTTGAGGAAACCAGGGAACATTTATACTCGTATTACCAATCCTACAACAGCGGCCTTTGAAGAAAGAATTGCAGCTCTCGAAGGTGGTGTCGGAGCTCTTGCAACAGCATCAGGTATGGCAGCAGTTACTTATACGATTTTGGCACTTGCCCATGCTGGTGACCATGTTGTAGCAGCATCAACTATTTACGGTGGAACCTTCAATCTCTTGAAAGAAACCCTTCCTCGTTATGGGATTACAACAACCTTTGTGGATGTAGATAATTTGGAAGAAGTAGAAGCAGCTATCAATGACAATACCAAACTTGTTCTGATTGAAACCTTGGGTAACCCCTTGATTAATATTCCAGATTTGGAAAAATTGGCTGAGATTGCGCATAAACACCAGATTCCACTAGTTTCGGATAATACCTTTGCCACGCCTTACTTGATTAATGTCTTTTCTCACGGTGTAGATATTGCCATTCACTCAGCGACTAAGTTTATCGGTGGGCATGGTACGACTATTGGAGGAGTAATTGTCGATAGCGGGCGTTTTGACTGGGCGGCTTCAGGAAAATTCCCTCAATTTGTTGAGGAAGATCCAAGCTACCACAATTTGAGCTATACTCGTGATGTGGGTGTAGCAGCTTTTATTATCGCTGTCCGTGTTCAATTGCTCCGTGATACAGGTGCAGCCTTGTCTCCATTTAATGCCTTTCTCTTGCTCCAAGGACTTGAAACTCTTTCTCTTCGTGTGGAACGTCATGTGCAAAATGCTGAGAAAATTGTTGATTTCCTTGTCAACCATCCTAAGGTAGAAAAGGTAAATTATCCAAAACTAGCAGATAGTCCATATCATGCCTTGGCTGAGAAATACTTGCCTAAAGGTGTTGGTTCAATCTTTACCTTCCATGTCAAAGGTGGCGAGGCAGAAGCACGCAAGGTTATTGATAATTTGGAAATCTTCTCTGACCTTGCAAACGTAGCAGATGCTAAATCGCTTGTTGTCCATCCAGCAACAACCACTCATGGTCAGTTGTCAGAAAAAGACTTAGAAGCAGCAGGTGTCACACCAAACCAAATCCGTTTGTCTATCGGACTTGAAAATGTAGAAGATTTGATTGAAGACTTGCGCTTGGCCTTGGAAAAAATTTAAAGAAAAAGAAGTTAAACAGTGGGTTTCGACTCACTGTTTTTGATTTTCCCTCAGGCATGATATAATGGTTAAAGAAGTCTAGAAAGAGGAACGATATGAACGAAATCAAATGTCCTAACTGTGGGGAAGTCTTTACAGTAAATGAGAGCCAGTATGCCGAACTCTTGTCCCAAGTGAGAACGGCAGAGTTTGATAAGGAACTGCACGACCGGATGAAGCAGGAACTTGCCTTGGCTGAGCAAAAGGCAATGAATGAACAACAGTCTAAACTAGCTCAAAAAGACCAAGAAATTGCGCAATTACAGAGTCAAATTCAAAACTTTGATACAGAGAAAGAATTGGCTAAGAAAGAAGTTGAACAGACAAGCCATCAGGCTCTATTGGCTAAGGACAAGGAAGTGCAGGCCTTGGAAAACCAATTGGCCACCTTGCGTTTGGAGCATGAAAATCAACTACAGAAGACCCTCTCCAACCTAGAAAAAGAACGAGATCAGGTCAAAAATCAGCTTCTCTTGCAAGAAAAGGAAAATGAGTTATCTCTAGCTTCACTCAAGCAAAATTACGAAGCTCAACTCAAGGCAGCAAGTGAACAAGTCGAATTTTACAAGAATTTCAAAGCCCAACAATCTACAAAAGCGATTGGAGAAAGTCTAGAACACTATGCAGAGAGTGAGTTTAACAAGGTCCGTAGTTTTGCCTTTCCAAATGCCTACTTTGAGAAGGATAACAAGGTCTCTGCGCGTGGTTCTAAAGGCGACTTTATTTTCCGTGAATGTGATGAAAATGGGATTGAAATCATTTCCATTATGTTTGAGATGAAAAATGAAGCGGACGGAACAGAGAAGAAGCACAAGAACGCGGATTTCTACAAGGAATTAGACAAGGACCGTCGGGAGAAGAACTGTGAGTATGCCGTTTTGGTGACCATGCTTGAGGCCGATAATGACTACTTTAACACAGGGATTGTAGACGTCAGCCACGAGTATGAAAAGATGTATGTGGTTCGTCCTCAATTCTTTATCCAGTTGATTGGGCTCTTGCGTAATGCGGCGCTTAATTCCTTAAAATATAAGCAGGAGTTGGCCTTGGTTCGAGAGCAAAATATCGATATTACCCACTTTGAGGAAGACTTGGATGCCTTCAAAGTAGCTTTTGCTAAGAACTATAATTCAGCTTCGACCAACTTTTGCAAAGCTATCGATGAAATTGATAAGGCTATCAAACGCATGGAAGAGGTCAAGAAATTCCTAACCACATCTGAAAACCAACTCCGTCTAGCTAACAACAAATTAGAAGATGTTTCTGTTAAAAAATTGACTCGAAAAAATCCAACCATGAAAGCGAAGTTTGAAGCGCTGAAGGGGGAGTGAGAAAGCAGTGGAAAATGAATTATTAGTATTTAATACTGAAGAAGTAGATGAATTACAAAGCTTAAATTACGATGAATTAGAAGAACTACTTGAGCAACAATTTGAGATGGAATTTTCTAATCTTGAATCGTTACAAACAGAGTTTAAAGAAATAGGATCACCTGATAAGTTAAGTGAAGTTATTTTAGATGAAATTTGGAATCAATTCGGGAATCAAATTGGTTTAGATATGACAAGTGATACTCTTCTCAAGCAGTATAATGATAATATAGATAAACCAAAAGAATATACTAAAGTAATAGGTAAAAGTATTTTAGAAGATAAAAGATTCAAAGATGCAAAAAATAATATGAAAGATAAGCTAAGATCTGGAACCCTAAAAGATGAGTATACTGGTAAAACTTTGAAAATTAATGAAAAGGTTAATCTGGATCACGTCGTACCGCGAAAACAGATTTTTGAAAATCCATGGAGGAAAATTGCTGATATAGAGACTGTTGATTTAGCAAATAAATCAGAAAATTTTGCTGCAACAAACGAATCACTTAATAAAAGTAAAGGAGCAACATCCAATAGTGACTATATAAAGAGCAGAGAAGCGAGAGAAAAAAATCTAAAAGAACAAGTTGAAAGAGCTAATAAAAAAATTGATAAGATGAATATCTCAGATGCCGAAAAGCGAAATCTTAAAGCTGAAAATAATAAAAGATTAAATGATAAATTAGCAGCTGATTCGAAGAAAATGCTCATATCTGAAAAAACAGCGAAGAAAGCTATTAATAAGGATATTGCAAAGAAAGCTTCTGTCAGAATGGCCAATAAAGCTGGTAAAGATGCTATAAAAGCTATGTTTATTGCAGCATTATTTGGGATGCTGAAGGAAATTATGAATGCTTTAGTGAGGTATTTTAAAGCAAAAAAACACTCTTTTGATACATTTATAGAGGAAATGAAAAAAGCACTTCATTCATTTTTTGGTAAAATCAAAGATTTTATTAAAGTAGGTGTAGATAGTTTTGTTGGAAGCATCGTAGGAGAAATTATTGGCGTATTTAACCAGAAATTACAAAAACTTCCAAACTTGTTTAAACAATTATTTGGTTCTATCAGAGAAAGTATTTCTTATCTATCAAACCCTGAAAATCAATCTCATTCTATTGAAATCAAAATTGCCCATGTTTCAAAAATTATTACATCCGCATTAGTAGGTGTAGGAGCAATATTTTTAGGAGAATATTTTGAACAGTTCTTAAATAAGATACCAGGTATGACTTTTGAAATAAAACTTCTAGGAACAATTGCTAATATTTTAGGGATGTTCTTTGCAAGTTTACTAACTGGAATCTTGGGAGCGATTATCATTAACGGGCTTGATGGCTTTATATCAAGGAAACTACAAGATGAGAACAAAAAACAACAAGCTGATAAGAAGAACGAATTGCTAAGAATTCAGGATGTTCAAATTTTTGTTGCCGAGCAAAATGTTGCTATTAAACGAAACCACATTTTCAGTAAGATGGCTAAGAACCATCAAAAACTAAGAGAACTACTTGGTAATGTTGATGAAGAGTTTTCTAATTCAAAGATTGATTTCAAACAGCGATTATTAGCTAATGAAATTTACTTTGATGAAAAGCAAAGTGAACTTGAAGAAATGCAAAATGCATTAAACGATTTATTATAGGAGAATATTATGTCAGAAGAATTAGAGATTCAAGTTTTAGCAAATTCTGAAAGATTTAATGAAAAAAAACAAGAGTTAAAAGCTTTTAGTGAAGAGATTCCAGAACAATCAGATTTACCTACTGTCCCACAAGACAATCTTATGTTTGGATTTATTAGCACGGAATATGATGTTACGGGTAAGGATTTAAACGCTCTCAAAGATGCTGTTCAAAATAGAATGATTGAACAAAATATTCACATAAAAAAGATTATTCAAGAATTTAATACTATTTATGAAACCTTCCAAATATTGGATGATGAGTATATTCAAAGTATTTCAAAATCTTTGATTGCAGCCAAAGAGGCAAATAATAAAGCTATACAGGGATTGCAGGAGATAGAAGAATATCAAACAGGTAATAAAAAACTATTAGATGATGTTTTTAAACAGAATAAAGATTTAATTGATGTATTGAAGAAACATCATAAAAAATTAGAAGAGTTAGAACAACTTGAAGATAAGCAAAGTGAAATTCAAATTGAAATTGATAGTTTAAAAGCGAAGCTAAAATCATTAGTGAAAATAGAAAATAGTTTTAACGATTTGCATTTACAAGTTGAAGAAACACAAAATAATCTTAAAAACGATGTAGACAAGATGAATGTTCGATTAATAGAGGAAGGTAAAAATCTTACTTTAATTGTCGAGAAATTTCAAACTGAACTAGAGGAAAAACAAAAAGAGATTAGTTTCCTTAGAAAAGGATTCTATACTCTTGGAGTCGCTGTTGTTATAATAGTATTATTTATATTGTTTAAAGGAATGTAAATGATTAGTGAAACTTATTTAAAATTGTTAAAGTCGGAAGTGAAAAAACTTGATGATTTAACAAATAATTTTTATGAATTTGAGATTGTTCTTCAAGAAATTGTCGATAATAAAAAGCATTCGGAATTAGAGTTTATAAAGCGTTTAGGGAATTTGTCAAATAATGATAAATTTCCTAAAATTAAAGATAGACAATCAACGATTTTAGAGTTACTGTATAAATATCTTGGTTCTAGATTAATAGATACTGAATACGTTATATTAAAGGAAATTAGTAGTAAGACATTCGAGGATTTGTCAGACGAATTAAAATCTCTGATAGGTTTAGAAAATGTAAAGAAAGAAATAGAAGACTTAGTAATCTTTAACAAAGTTCAGAAAAATCGAGAAAAGATTGGGTTGAAAAAAACGAATAGAACTATGCATATGGCTTTCTTAGGAAAGCCGGGGACAGGTAAAACAACAGTAGCAAGAATTGTTGGAAACATGTATCGTTCTCTAGGAATACTAAGCAAAGGTCATTTTATTGAAGCAACTAGGACTGACTTAATAGCAGAATATCAAGGGCAAACTGCTTTAAAAGTTAAAAGACTGATCCAAAAAGCTAAGGGTGGCGTTTTATTTATTGATGAAGCTTACAGTATTACAGAAAATGAAAAAAGTGACAGTTATGGTCGAGAGTGTTTGACTGAACTAACAAAAGCTTTGGAAGACTATCGTGATGATTTAGTTGTTATTGTAGCAGGATATGATGATTTAATGAAAAAGTTTTTTGAATCTAATCCTGGATTAAAGTCACGCTTTAATTATTTTGTTGAATTTGAAGATTATACAGTAAATCAAATGTTCGAGATTTTTCTATCATACTGCAAGAAAGAGGATTACATTTTACAAGATTCAGCTACAGAGAAATTAAAAAAGTATCTTGAAAAACAAAGTGGTATTTCTGAAAATAAGAATGCAAACGGTCGATTTGTAAGAAATGTATTTGATAAAATAATTATGAATCAAGCAAAACGTTTAAGTAACCTTTCTTTGGCTACAAAAGAGAACTATGTAACAATTCTTGAAGAGGACGTATTTTAAATAAATCAGAAAGTAACAAATGAACGGTATTATCAACTTAAAAAAAGAAGCGGGGATGACCTCGCATGATGCGGTTTTTAAACTGCGTAAGATTTTGGGCACCAAGAAAATTGGTCATGGTGGGACCTTGGATCCGGATGTGGTGGGTGTTTTGCCTATTGCGGTTGGCAAGGCGACCCGCATGGTCGAGTTTATGCAGGATGAGGGCAAGGTCTATGAGGGGGAAATCACTCTCGGCTATTCCACGACGACTGAGGATGCCAGTGGGGAAGTGGTCGCAGAGACACCTGTTTTATCGCCCTTGGATGAAAAGCTTGTTGATGAAGCAATCGCCAGTCTGACAGGACCTATTATTCAGATTCCGCCTATGTATTCGGCTGTCAAGGTCAATGGTCGCAAGCTCTATGAGTATGCGCGTGCTGGTCAAGAAGTAGAGCGTCCAGAGCGTCAGGTTACCATTTATCAATTTGAGCGGACAAGTCCGATTTCTTATGAGGGTCATCTTGTACGCTTCACGTTTCGTGTGAAATGTAGCAAGGGAACCTATATTCGTACCTTGTCAGTTGACTTGGGAGAAAAGCTTGGCTATGCTGCCCATATGTCTCAGTTAACTCGTACTAGTGCAGCAGGTTTACAGCTAGAAGACGCTCTTACCTTGGACGAAATTGCTGAAAAAGTGGAGGCTGGCCAATTGGACTTTCTCCATCCTCTAGAGATTGGGACAGGCGACCTTGTCAAAGTTTTCCTAAGTCCAGAAGAGGCTACAGAAGTGCGCTTTGGTCGTTTTATCGAACTCGAACAAACAGAACAAGAATTAGCTGCCTTTGAAGATGACAAATTGCTAGCCATTCTAGAGAAGCGAGACAATCTCTACAAGCCAAGGAAGGTTTTTAACTAGTATAATTGAGGTGTAGGGATTGGAATTGTTTTCACTAAACTATCTAAACCAGACTATAAATTTTGCTAAAAATGTGATAGAATAGACGACGGATAAAAAAACGGAGGATAGCATGCAAAATAGACCAATCATTATCGGAGTGACAGGTGGTTCTGGTGGTGGTAAGACCAGTGTTTCAAGAGCCATTTTATCGCATTTTCCTGATGAAAAGATTTCCATGATTGAGCATGATTCATACTACAAGGATCAGTCTCATTTGACCTTTGAAGAGCGTGTCAAAACCAACTACGACCATCCTTTTGCCTTTGATACAGACTTGATGATCGAGCAGATTAAGGAATTGTTGGCGGGTCGTCCGGTGGACATTCCGACTTATGACTATACAGAGCATACACGAAGCAGCAAGACCTATCGTCAAGAGCCTCAAGATGTCTTTATTGTTGAGGGGATTCTTGTTTTGGAGGACAAGCGCCTGCGCGATTTGATGGATATCAAGATTTTTGTGGATACGGATGATGATGTGCGCATTATTCGTCGTATTAAGCGTGATATGGAAGAGCGTGGCCGTAGTCTTGATAGCGTTATTGACCAGTATTTAGGTGTGGTCAAGCCCATGTACCATCAGTTTATCGAGCCAACCAAGCGTTATGCGGATATTGTCATTCCTGAGGGAGTGAGCAATACAGTGGCTATTGACCTTTTGACGACCAAGATTGCAAAGATTTTGGAAGAAGCTCGAAACAGCAAATAAACAGATGTGGAGGCCTTGCCTCCTTTTTCTATTTTTCCCTCATAATGGTACATAAATGGAGATTTTTAGGCATATTTTTGGTATAATAATACCCATGAAAGAGCAAGAAAATGAATAGTAGGTGGAGATGGAAAAGTATTTATCGGTAACAACTTTGACCAAGTATCTGAAAATGAAATTCGATAAAGACCCATACTTGGAACGGGTCTATTTAACTGGTCAAGTTTCCAACTTTCGTAAACGACCTACTCACCAATATTTCTCCCTAAAAGATGACCATGCAGTCATTCAAGCGACCATCTGGTCTGGGATTTATCAGAAATTAGGCTTCGACCTAGAAGAAGGGATGAAAATCAATGTGATTGGGCGCGTGCAGGTCTATGAGCCAAGTGGAAGCTACTCCATTATCATTGAAAAGGCAGAGCCTGATGGTGTTGGGGCGCTTGCGATTCAGTTTGAACAACTCAAGAAAAAATTGGCAGAAGAAGGCCTGTTTCAAGAACGCTTCAAGCAAGCTCTGCCCAAATTTTCTAAGAGAATTGGTGTGGTAACTAGCCGTAGTGGAGCTGTTATTCGAGATATTATCACGACCGTCAGCAGGCGATTTCCAGGTGTCGACATTCTCCTCTATCCGACCAAGGTTCAAGGTGAAGGGGCTGCGGAGGAAATTGCTCGAAATATTGCGCGTGCTAATCAAAGGGACGATTTGGATTTGCTGATTATTGGCCGTGGTGGTGGTTCCATAGAGGATCTCTGGGCCTTTAACGAAGAAATTGTGGTACGAGCTATTTTTGAATCTCGTTTACCAGTTATCTCTAGTGTGGGGCATGAGACGGATGTGACTTTAGCGGATTTTGTGGCAGATCGTCGCGCTGCCACACCAACAGCTGCTGCTGAACTGGCAACCCCTGTGACCAAGTTGGATGTATTAGCTCATTTGCAAAATCAGGAAAAACGGATGGCAACGGCAGTCCGAAATCTCCTATCTAAGAAACAAGAAGCTTTGAAAAAATGCAGTCAGTCTGTTATTTTTAGACAACCAGAGCGCTTGTATGATGGTTATTTGCAACGCTTGGATCAACTGCAACTGCGCTTAAAACAAAGTTTGCGAACACAGATTTCTGATAACAAGCAAGTCGTTCAAGCAAGGACGCATCGACTAGTCCAGTTATCACCTGTTACTAAAATCCAACGTTATCAAGATCGTCTAGGTCAGTTGGATAAGCTCCTCCGTAGCCAAATGGCGTTAGTTTATGATGCCAAGGTTGCTGAAGTCAAGAGATTATCAGAAGCCTTACTGATGTTGGATACCAGTCGAATCGTGGCGCGTGGCTATGCAATTGTCAAAAAAGAAGAGTCCGTTATCGATTCGGTTGAAAATTTGAAGAAAAAAGACCAAGTGATGCTTTTGATGCGAGATGGTCGAGTAGAATTAGAGGTTAAAGATGTCAAAACAAAAGAAATTTGAGGAAAATCTAGCAGAACTGGAGACTATTGTCCAAAGTTTGGAAAATGGTGAGATTGCTCTGGAAGATGCGATTGCGGCCTTTCAAAAGGGCATGGTCTTGTCAAAAGAGCTCCAAGCGACGCTGGACAAGGCTGAAAAGACCTTGGTCAAGGTTATGCAAGAAGACGGAACAGAAAGTGATTTTGAATGAAGAAGCAAGAAAAATTAGCTCTTGTCGAGTCGGCCTTGGAAGACTTTTATGGAGACCAGCAGTTTGCCTCTAGTTTGCGAGAATCTGTTCTCTATTCCATTCATGCTGGTGGCAAGCGTATTCGGCCTTTTCTCTTGTTAGAAGTTCTGGAAGCCTTGCAGGTTGCTATCAAACCTGCTCACGCGCAGGTGGCTGCTGCCTTGGAAATGATTCATACAGGTAGCTTGATTCACGATGATCTTCCTGCCATGGATGATGATGATTACCGTCGGGGACGCTTGACCAATCACAAGAAATTCGGCGAAGCAATGGCCATTTTGGCTGGAGATGCCTTGTTCCTAGATCCTTATGCCTTGATAGCGCAGGCAGATTTGCCAAGTCAGATCAAGGTTGACTTGATTGCCAACTTATCCCTTGCTTCAGGTAGTCTGGGTATGGTGGCAGGGCAGGTTTTGGACATGGAAGGCGAACACCAGCATTTGTCTTTGGAAGAACTCCAGACTATTCATGCTAATAAGACTGGAAAACTACTAGCCTATCCCTTCCAAGCGGCTGCTATCATAGCCGAATTGGCTCCTGAGATGCAGGCAAAACTTAAAACTGTAGGTGAATTGATTGGGCTTGCTTTTCAAGTTCGAGATGATGTACTGGATGTGACCGCTAGTTTTGATGAAATCGGCAAGACACCGCAAAAGGACTTGCAGGCAGAAAAGTCAACCTATCCTGCCTTGTTGGGCTTGGAAGAGGCTATTGCCTTTTGTAACCAGACTTTGGATCAAGCTAATGCAAAATTAGAAGAAATTTCCCAGCAGGTTCCTTTTGAGATAGAATCGATTGTAAAAGTAGTAGAAAGTTTGAGAATCAATGGCTAAGGAAAGAGTGGATGTACTAGCTTATAAACAGGGTTTGTTTGAAACGCGAGAACAGGCCAAGCGTGGTGTCATGGCTGGACTAGTCGTAGCAGTCCTTAACGGAGAACGGTTTGACAAGCCAGGAGAGAAAATTCCAGATGACACCGAGCTAAAACTCAAGGGCGAGAAACTCAAGTATGTCAGTCGTGGTGGTTTGAAACTGGAAAAGGCCTTGCAGGTCTTTGATTTATCAGTTGATGGGGCGACCACAATTGATATCGGGGCCTCTACTGGAGGATTTACCGATGTCATGTTGCAAAATGGTGCTGAGTTAGTCTTTGCAGTTGATGTTGGTACCAATCAGTTGGCTTGGAAATTACGCCAAGACCCACGGGTTGTCAGCATGGAGCAGTTCAATTTCCGCTATGCTGAAAAGACTGATTTAGAGCAGGAGCCGAGCTTTGCCAGTATTGATGTGAGTTTTATTTCCCTTAGTCTGATTCTTCCGGCCTTGCACCGTGTGTTGGCTAATCAGGGTCAGGTTGTGGCTCTGGTTAAGCCTCAGTTTGAGGCAGGACGTGAGCAGATTGGGAAAAATGGAATTATTCGAGATGCTAAGGTCCATCAGAATGTCCTTGAATCTGTCACAGCTATGGCAGTAAAGGAAGGTTTTTCAGTCCTTGGTTTGGACTTTTCTCCCATCCAAGGCGGTCATGGAAATATTGAGTTTTTAGCATATTTGAAAAAAGAAGAGTCAGCAAGTAACCAGGTTCTTGCTGAGATTGAAGAAGTAGTAGAGAGGGCGCATAGTCAATTTAAAAATGAATAAAAAAGAGAGACTTGAAAAAATTAGACGATTTGTGACAGATTATCAAATCGGTACACAAGAAGAAATTGTAGAACATTTGAAAGAGGCAGGCATCACTGCCACTCAGGCAACGGTATCACGTGATATCAAAGAACTAGGTATTGTCAAAATTCCTTTGAGAGACAACACCTATGTCTATGAATTGCCAAAATCAATCGTAAAAAGTTTGCAACTGGCTGAAGACAATATTGAGTCAGCTGAATTGATGGATAAGATGATTAATCTCCAAGTTATTCCAGGAAATACAGCTTTTGTAAAAGCTCAGTTAACCGAGACTTTTGCGGACAAGATTTTCAGCTGTTTGGCTGATGATAGCTCGATTTTAGTCATTGCCAGAAGTGAAAGTCTAGCTGAGGAAATCTTTGAACAAGTAAAAAATTGGTAGGTCTATATGTTACTTGAAATTTCGATAAAAAACTTTGCCATTATTGAGGCTATTTCCCTCAATTTTGAAAAGGGGATGACTGTCCTGACTGGTGAAACAGGTGCAGGGAAGTCGATTATCATTGATGCCATGAATATGATGTTGGGAGCTCGTGCGACGACAGATGTTATTCGTCATGGTGCGCCAAAGGCAGAGATAGAGGGGCTTTTCTCAGTTGAGAATAGTCGCCTTTTACAGGAAATTTTTGATGAGCAAGGTTTGGAAATGGGTGATGAGATTATCATCCGTCGGGAAATCTTGCAAAATGGTCGTAGTATCAGCCGTGTGAATGGCCAGATGGTCAATCTGTCTGTTTTGCGTGCTATTGGGCAACATCTTGTGGATATACATGGTCAGCATGATCAAGAGGAGTTAATGCGTCCCCAACTTCATATCCAGATGTTGGATGAATTTGGAGATGTAGCCTTTTGGGACTTGAAAGAAATCTATCAAAAGAGTTTTGATGCTTATCGAAAAATGCGTAAGCAGGTTCTGGAAGTCAAGAAAAACCAACAGGAACACAAGGCTCGTATCGAAATGTTGGAATTTCAAATGGCAGAGATTGAGGCAGCAAACTTGCAGGCTGTAGAAGATCTGTCTCTCAATCAAGAGCGTGATAAACTTCTCAATCATAAAAATATTGCGGATACGCTGACCAATGCCTATAGTATGTTGGACAATGAAGACTTTTCAAGTCTGGCCAATGTTCGTTCAGCTATGAATGACATGGAAAGTGTCGAAGAGTATGACCCTGAATACCGTGAAATTTCAAGCTCTCTGTCGGAGACCTACTATGTCTTAGAAGATATTAGCAAACGTTTGGAAGCTATCATTGAGGACCTTGATTTTGATGGCAATCGTCTCATGCAGGTTGAGAATCGTTTGGACCTCATTCATACTATTACTCGTAAGTATGGTGGGACTGTAGACGATGTATTGCTTTATTTTGCTAAGATTACGGAAGAATACAATCTCTTGACAGGAAATAATCTTTCGTCTGAGGACATGGAAGCAGAGCTCAAGAAATTGGAAGTCAATCTTGTTGATTTGGCTGGTCAGCTTGCATCGGCTCGTCATGACTTGGCTCAGCAACTCGAAGCTGAGATTAAACAAGAACTGCAAGACCTCTATATGGAAAAGGCCCAGTTTCAGGTTCGTTTTAGCAAGGGCAAATTCAGTCGTGAGGGAAATGAAACGGTTGAGTTTTACATTTCAACCAACCCTGGCGAAGACTTTAAACCCTTGGTCAAGGTTGCGTCTGGTGGGGAATTGTCTCGTCTCATGCTAGCCATTAAGTCTGCCTTTTCACGTAAAGAAGGTAAGACAAGTATTGTCTTTGATGAAGTGGATACAGGAGTTTCAGGTCGTGTAGCTCAGGCTATCGCGCAGAAGATTCACAAGATTGGCCAGCATGGTCAGGTTCTGGCTATTTCCCATTTGCCACAAGTGATTGCGATTGCGGATTATCAATTCTTTATTGAGAAGATTAGCAATGAGCATTCAACGGTTTCGACTGTTCGTCTCTTGACGGTTGAAGAGCGAGTGGAGGAAGTTGCCAAGATGTTGGCAGGTGATGATGTGACGGAAGCAGCCCTGACGCAAGCCAGAGAATTGTTGAGAAACAGGGAGAAGTAAGATAAGATGACAGACTATTATGTAATTGGAGATGTTCACGGAAAAGCTGGGATGCTGGAAGACCTTCTCAAAACATGGGATGGTCAGACCCAGTTGCTCTTTCTAGGGGACTTGATTGACCGTGGTGAAGATAGTCGCCGTGTTCTAGAGATAGTTAAGGACTTAGTGGACAATCAAGGGGCTATCTGTTTATCAGGAAACCACGAGTATATGTTTTTGACTTGGCTAGATGACCCAGAAGAAAGCTATGACCACTATCGTCGCAATGGTGGAGATACAACCATTAACTCTATCCTAGGTCGTCCCTTGGATGCACCAGTTGACGGGATTGAGGATGCCAAGCGTGTTGCTACTGAAGCGGCAGATTTGGTCGAATTCATTCGTCAAATGCCTTTTGTGGTAGAGACAGATAAGTATATCTTTGTTCACGCAGGTATTGATTTGACCTTGGATGACTGGCATGAAACCACAGATTATAAAAAGGTCTGGCTCAGAAAACCATTCCACGAAGCAGAAAATCATACTGGCAAAACCATTGTTTTTGGTCATACGCCAGTTTATGGTTTGTTAAAGCAAGAGCGTGGTACTGCTGAGCTTTGGACTACAGAAGATGGCAAGATTGGGATGGATGGAGGAGCTGTCTATGGTGGTGTCCTTCATGGGATTGTCTTTACAGACCAAGGAATGACAGAACACCACTTTATCGAAAATGACGGCTTTGTCGCTGAAGATTAGTACTCCTAGCAGGGTATGGTCTTGTCAAATTATCAAAAACAATTTATAATAAATAGATACCCTGAAAGGAAGAGAATCATGAACTTAGAAGAATTGAAAAAACGACAGGAGAAGATCCGTAACTTCTCTATTATCGCCCATATTGACCACGGGAAGTCAACTCTAGCAGACCGCATTTTGGAAAAGACAGAGACAGTTTCCAGTCGTGAAATGCAGGCCCAGCTTTTGGATAGCATGGATTTAGAGCGAGAACGTGGGATTACCATTAAGTTGAATGCCATCGAGTTGAATTACACTGCTAAAGATGGGGAAACTTATATTTTTCACTTGATTGACACGCCGGGGCACGTTGACTTTACCTATGAAGTTTCACGTTCGCTAGCTGCCTGTGAGGGAGCGATTTTGGTGGTCGATGCCGCCCAAGGAATTGAGGCTCAAACCCTTGCCAATGTTTATCTGGCCTTGGACAATGATTTGGAAATCATGCCAGTCATTAACAAAATTGACCTGCCGGCTGCAGACCCTGAGCGCGTGCGTACAGAGATTGAAGATGTGATTGGTTTGGATGCCAGTGAAGCAGTTTTGGCTTCTGCCAAGGCTGGTATCGGTATTGAAGAAATCCTCGAGCAAATCGTGGAAAAAGTGCCAGCGCCAACAGGTGATGTGACGGCGCCACTTAAGGCCTTGATTTTCGACTCCGTTTACGATGCTTACCGTGGGGTTATTCTTCAAGTGCGTGTCATGGATGGGGTGGTTAAACCTGGGGATAAGATTCAGCTTATGAGCAATGGCAAGACCTTTGATGTGACAGAAGTTGGTATTTTTACCCCGAAAGCAGTTGGTCGTGATTTCCTTGCGACTGGTGATGTTGGTTATATTGCAGCTTCTATCAAGACGGTTCAGGACACTCGTGTGGGTGATACCGTTACCTTGGCAACCAATCCTGCGGCAGAGCCATTACATGGTTACAAGCAGATGAATCCTATGGTATTTGCGGGTCTATATCCAATCGAGTCAAACAAGTACAATGATCTCCGTGAAGCCCTTGAAAAATTGCAACTGAATGATGCTAGTCTTCAGTTTGAACCAGAAACATCTCAGGCCCTTGGATTTGGTTTCCGTTGTGGTTTCCTTGGACTCCTCCATATGGATGTTATCCAAGAACGTTTGGAACGCGAGTTCAACATCGACCTCATCATGACAGCGCCATCTGTTATCTATAAGGTTAATCAAACCGACGGTGAGTCTATGGATGTGTCGAACCCATCTGAGTTTCCAGACCCAACTAAGATTGCGACCATTGAAGAACCTTATGTTAAGGCGCAAATCATGGTACCACAGGAGTTTGTTGGAGCAGTGATGGAGTTGGCACAGCGTAAGCGTGGGGACTTCGTGACGATGGACTATATTGATGATAACCGTGTTAATGTTATCTATCAAATTCCACTTGCTGAAATCGTCTTCGACTTCTTTGATAAACTCAAGTCTTCGACACGTGGTTATGCAAGTTTTGACTACGAATTGTCAGAGTATCGCCCATCTAAGCTGGTGAAAATGGACATCCTTCTCAATGGAGACAAGGTGGATGCCCTTAGCTTCATCGTTCATAAGGATTTTGCGTATGAACGTGGA
This sequence comes from Streptococcus mitis, assembly GCA_032481955.1. Lineage (GTDB taxonomy): Bacteria > Bacillota > Bacilli > Lactobacillales > Streptococcaceae > Streptococcus > Streptococcus mitis_DQ. Next base: position 23,239 of record JAWERV010000017.1, read on the forward strand.
AAACTCATCGTTGATAAGCTCAAGAAAATTATCCCTCGTCAACAATTTGAGGTGCCAATTCAAGCAGCAATTGGACACAAGATTGTAGCTCGTACTGATATCAAGGCCCTTCGTAAGAACGTACTTGCTAAATGTTATGGTGGTGACGTTTCTCGTAAGCGTAAACTCCTTGAAAAACAAAAAGCTGGTAAGAAGCGTATGAAAGCGATTGGATCAGTAGAAGTTCCACAAGAAGCCTTCCTCAGCGTCTTGAGTATGGATGAAGAATAAGTTATCATAATTGCTTTTCTTATTAATAGCAAAATTATATCAGAATCAATAGTAAAGCAGGCTTAAATGGTCTGCTTTTTTTGATTCCAAAACAAAAAATGTTTAGTGTGTTTGTTTGTGTGTTTGTTTCAATAAGTTGAACTATAAAAACAACAAAAATATAAAAAAAGAGACAAAAAAGAACAGAAAATCATTGACAACGATTTCATATAGTGTTATACTTATAGCATAAAGTTAATGGAAAGAAGGGAAAACCTTATGGGATTAGATCATTTCTTTGACAAAAACCTTGTGTTTTGCTTAGAAGCGAATAATCAAGAACATCTCTTTGATCAGGTTGCAACTTTATTGGAAGAACGAGAAATCGTAACTCCAACCTATCGTGAAGCCTTGATCACGCGTGAAAAGTCATTTCCAACTGGCTTAGATATGGAATTTTTGGGTAAGGATTTGCCGAATGTGGCTATTCCTCATACAGATACGATTCATAATCTAGCTGAAAAAGTTGTAGTCGTTCGATTAGAAAAACCGGTGACTTTCCATAATATGATTGCGCCAGATAAGGAAGTAGAAGTATCCTTGCTCTTCTTTATCATTAATAACTCAAGCTCAAGTCAAACGAACATTCTTGCTCAGTTGATGGACTTCTTTACAGGAAATGGTCATTTGAAAGATTTGGCTAAAATTTCTGAACCAGAAGCTATCTATGCTTATATGGCTGAAGCAACTGCATAATCTTGTCTATTAAAAATATTAAATCGGAGGAAATCCATATGATTAAAATTCTTGCTGCCTGCGGTGCAGGTGTTAACTCAAGCCACCAAATTAAAAGTGCTCTTGAAGAAGAGCTTTCAAACCGTGGTTTTGATGTTCACTGTGATGCAGTAATGGTCAAAGACGTTAATGAAGACCTTATCAAAGGTTATGACATCTTTACACCAATTGCTGCAACAGATCTTGGTTTTGACCCAGGTATCCCAGTTATCGAAGCTGGACCAATCTTATTCCGTATCCCAGCGATGAGTGCTCCAGTATTTGATAATATTGAAGCAGCTATTAAAGAACACGGATTAAGCTAATTTTAATTTGTTAACATTCATATAACATAAAAAAGGGAGGAACTGTTATGGATGCAATCTTTGACCTAATCGGTAAGTTTTTCAAGCCCATCTTAGATATGGGTGGACCTGTCATCATGTTAATCATTTTGACAGTATTGGCTTTACTTTTTGGAGTGAAATTCTCCAAAGCGCTTGAAGGTGGTATCAAACTTGCCATCGCTCTTACTGGTATCGGAGCTATCATCGGTATGCTAAATGGTGCTTTCTCAGCATCACTTGCAAAATTCGTTGAAAACACAGGTATCCAATTGAGTATCACTGACGTTGGTTGGGCACCACTTGCCACAATCACTTGGGGATCTGCTTGGACACTTTACTTCTTGCTCATCATGTTGATTGTCAACGTAGTGATGCTTGCTATGAAGAAAACTGATACACTTGACGTTGATATCTTTGATATCTGGCACTTGTCTATCACAGGTCTTTTGATTAAATGGTATGCTGACAACAATGGTGTGAGTCAAGGGGTTTCACTCTTGATTGCTACAGCAGCTATCGTCCTTGTTGGTGTGTTGAAAATTATCAACTCTGACTTGATGAAGCCTACATTTGATGATCTTCTTAACGCTCCAAGTTCATCACCAATGACATCAACTCACATGAACTACATGATGAACCCAGTTATCATGGTTTTGGATAAAATTTTTGAAAAATTCTTCCCAGGACTTGATAAATATGACTTTGACGCTGCTAAATTGAACAAGAAAATCGGTTTCTGGGGATCTAAATTCTTTATCGGTTTCATCCTTGGTATCGTTATCGGTATTATGGGAACTCCACATCCAATTGCAGGTGTTGAAGATGCAGATAAATGGCGTCTTGTTATTAAAGGATGGTTGTCTCTTGGTTTGACTGCCGGTGTATCTTTGGAACTCTTCTCACTTATCGGTTCATGGTTCATCGCAGCCGTAGAACCACTATCACAAGGTATTACAAACGTTGCTACTAAACGTCTTCAAGGACGTAAATTCAACATCGGTCTTGACTGGCCATTCATCGCTGGTCGTGCTGAAATCTGGGCTTGTGCCAACGTACTTGCACCAATCATGTTGATTGAAGCAGTGCTTCTTTCAAAAGTCGGAAATGGTATCTTGCCACTTGCAGGTATCATCGCTATGGGTGTTACTCCAGCTCTCTTGGTTGTAACACGTGGTAAATTGCTCCGTATGATTATCTTCGGAACACTCTTGTTGCCACTCTTCCTTCTTTCAGGTACACTTATTGCACCATTTGCAACAGAACTTGCTAAAGGTGTAGGTGCCTTCCCAGCAGGTGTGAGCCAAACTCAATTGATTACTCACTCAACTCTTGAAGGACCAATCGAAAAACTTCTTGGCTGGACAATTGGTAACACTACAACTGGTGATATCAAAGCAATCCTTGGTGCAGTAGTCTTCCTTGTATTCTATATCGGTATCTTTGCTTGGTACAGAAAACAAATGATCAAACGTAACGAAGAGTACGCAGCGAAAGCAAAATAATACGCTCCTATAAAATGTAAATTGTTAAAGCTAGGTTGTTATTTTCCTGATAGGAGTGACAGCCTAGTTTTTTATAAACTATCAAGAAATCGGAGAAAATAATGGTAATTGAATTAAAATCAGAACAATTAAGTGTTCAATTTAACAGTTTTGGTGGGGCTCTTTCTTCTATAAAAGATGCTGAGGGACTGGAGTATTTGTGGCAAGGGGATGCCACTTATTGGAGTGGACAAGCTCCCGTCCTCTTTCCCATCTGTGGTTCATTGAGAGATGATACAGCTCTCTATATAGATGAGAAGGGACAAGAAAGTAAAGGAAACATTCCTCGTCATGGTTTGGTTCGTAAGAAAGAATTTGAATTAGTTGAACAGACAGACAAGAGTGTAACTTTTGCAATTGAAGACGATGAGAATAGCTATCAAAACTATCCTTATCATTTCCGCCTAGAGATCACTTATAGCCTTTCTGGAAAGACAGTGCGGACTCAATACAAGATCTTTAATAAAGAAACTAGCAAGGTCATGCCTTACTTTATTGGTGGACATCCAGGATTTAATTGTCCTCTATTTGATGATGAGGTCTATGAAGATTATTATCTAGAGTTTGAGAAAGAAGAGACTTGCTCTGTTCCACGTCCTTTCCCAGAAACTGGTATGTTGGATTTTCAAGATAGAAGTCCATGGCTAGAGAGTCAAAAAGAAATAGATCTTAGTTATGATCTTTTCAGTACAGATGCAGTTACCTTAGATGAATTGCAATCTAGAACAATTGCCCTTCGTTCTCGTAAACATGATAAGGGATTGAAAGTGCACTTTGCAGAGTTCTCAAATCTCATTATCTGGTCAACTTTGAATAAGGGACCTTTCATTGCTTTTGAACCATGGTCTGGCTTGTCAACATCCCTTGAAGAAGGAGATCATCTAGAAGATAAGAAGAATGTTCGTCTGCTAGAACCTGGTCAAGTGGATCAAATTGGTTTTGACATCGAAATTTTTTAGTTAAAAAACACAAAAACAAACATCAACTGTTGACTTTTTCAGGAAATAGGAGTATATTATGTTTGTAAGCAACAAATGATGTTTGTAACAAACAAATAATCGCTTGTTATATTCTCTTTCGTGGAGAAGGATTATTTCTAGGAAACTGGTTTCCTAAACTTGAATAAGGTGTCATTCATCTCATTCAATCTAAATTGTCAATAAACTGCTAGAAAGCTTTTGTAGGTAAACTGCTAACTATAAAAGGTTTTACTAGCCTAGAAAAATAAAAAGGAGTATACAATATGTCTATTGTTATCGGTGCAGATGCTGCAGGTTTGAGATTGAAAGAAGTTGTGAAAGACTTCTTGGAAAAAGAAAACTTCCACGTTGTGGATGTTACAGCTGAAGGTCAAGACTTTGTTGATGTGACTCTTGCTGTTGCTACAGAAGTAAATAAAGAAGAACAAAACCTTGGTATCGTGATTGATGCTTATGGAGCTGGTCCATTCATGGTTGCAACTAAAATCAAAGGAATGGTTGCTGCAGAAGTATCTGACGAACGTTCAGCTTATATGACTCGTGGGCACAACAACTCACGTATGATTACTATGGGTGCACAACTTGTTGGTGATGAATTGGCTAAAAACATTGCTAAAGGCTTTGTTAACGGTAAATACGACGGTGGTCGTCACCAAATTCGTGTTGATATGTTGAACAAAATGTGCTAATTAGATTACAGTAAGAAAGGTAAGTTAAAAATGAGAATTGCAATTGGATGTGACCACATCGTAACAGATGAAAAAATGGCGGTTTCAGAATTTTTGAAATCAAAAGGATATGAAGTCATTGACTTTGGTACATATGACCATACACGTACTCACTACCCAATCTTTGGTAAAAAAGTAGGGGAAGCAGTTGTTAGTGGTCAAGCTGATCTTGGAGTATGTATCTGTGGTACTGGTGTTGGTATCAACAACGCTGTAAATAAAGTTCCTGGTGTTCGTTCTGCCTTGGTTCGTGATATGACAACAGCCCTTTATGCTAAAGAACAATTAAACGCCAACGTTATCGGTTTTGGTGGTAAGATTACTGGTGAATTGCTCATGTGCGATATCATCGAAGCTTTCATCCATGCTGAATACAAACCAACTGAAGAAAACAAAAAATTGATTGCGAAAATTGAACACGTTGAAAGTCACAATGCTCAACAAACAGACGCAAACTTCTTCACTGAATTCCTTGAAAAATGGGATCGCGGAGAATACCACGACTAAGAGGTGACCTATGATTTTAACAGTCACAATGAACCCATCCATTGATATTTCCTATCCTTTGGATGAGTTGAAGATTGATACTGTCAATCGTGTGGTGGATGTAACCAAAACGGCTGGTGGTAAGGGACTCAATGTTACCCGAGTACTTTCAGAATTTGGAGATTCTGTTCTTGCTACTGGTTTAGTGGGTGGCAAACTTGGTGAGTTTTTGGTTGAAAATATCGATGATCAAGTAAAGAAAGATTTCTTCTCAATTCAGGGAGAAACTCGGAACTGTATTGCTATTCTCCACGGAGACAACCAAACAGAAGTTCTTGAAAAAGGTCCTGTAGTATTGGAACAGGAAGGTCAGGACTTTTTGGAACATTTCAAAAATCTTCTGGAGTCAGTTGAAGTAGTAGCTATCTCAGGTAGTCTGCCAGCTGGCCTTCCAGTTGATTACTATGCGAGTTTGGTAGAACTTGCTAATCAAGCTGGCAAGCCTGTAGTCTTGGACTGCTCTGGTGCGGCTCTTCAGGCGGTTCTTGAATCACCACATAAACCAACAGTCATCAAACCAAATAATGAGGAATTGTCTCAGCTTCTTGGAAGAGAAGTTTCTGAGGATTTGGATGAATTAAAAGAAGTACTTCAAGAACCTTTGTTTGCAGGTATTGAATGGATTATCGTTTCACTTGGTGCCAACGGTGCCTTTGCCAAACATGGTGACACTTTCTACAAGGTAGATATTCCTAGAATTCAGGTGGTAAATCCTGTTGGATCTGGAGACTCTACTGTGGCAGGAATTTCTTCAGGCCTTCTTCATAAAGAATCGGATGCAGAATTACTCATCAAGGCAAATGTCCTTGGTATGCTCAATGCTCAAGAAAAAATGACTGGTCATGTCAACATGGCCAACTATCAAGCTCTATATGATCAATTAATAGTAAAAGAGGTATAAAATGGCTTTAACAGAACAAAAACGTGCACGCTTAGAAAAACTTTCTGATGAAAATGGTATCATCTCAGCTCTTGCATTTGACCAACGCGGTGCTTTGAAACGCCTCATGGCTCAACACCAAACAGAAGAACCAACTGTAGCTCAAATGGAAGAACTTAAAGTCTTGGTAGCAGATGAATTGACTAAATATGCTTCATCTATGCTTCTTGACCCTGAGTATGGACTTCCTGCGACTAAAGCTCTTGATGAAAAAGCTGGTCTTCTCCTTGCTTATGAAAAAACAGGTTATGACACAACAAGCACAAAACGCTTGCCTGACTGCTTGGATGTTTGGTCGGCAAAACGTATTAAAGAAGAAGGTGCAGATGCAGTTAAATTCTTGCTTTACTATGATGTAGATAGCTCAGATGAACTCAACCAAGAAAAACAAGCTTACATCGAACGTATCGGTTCTGAGTGTGTGGCTGAAGATATCCCATTCTTCCTTGAAATCCTTGCTTACGATGAAAAAATTGCTGACGCTGGTTCTGTAGAATACGCTAAAGTAAAACCCCACAAAGTTATTGGTGCTATGAAAGTCTTCTCAGACCCACGCTTTAACATTGATGTCTTGAAAGTAGAAGTTCCTGTTAACATTAAATATGTTGAAGGCTTCGCTGAAGGTGAAGTGGTTTATACACGTGAAGAAGCAGCAGCCTTCTTCAAAGCACAAGATGAAGCAACTAACTTGCCGTACATCTACTTGAGTGCTGGTGTATCAGCTAAACTCTTCCAAGATACTCTTGTATTTGCCCATGAATCAGGTGCAAACTTTAACGGAGTTCTTTGTGGCCGTGCTACATGGGCAGGATCCGTTGAAGCTTACATCAAAGATGGTGAAGCGGCAGCTCGCGAATGGCTTCGCACAACTGGATTTGAAAACATTGATGAACTCAACAAAGTTCTTCAAACAACAGCGACTTCATGGAAAGAACGCGTGTAGCACTCAAATTGCGAAAAAAATTTAGTCTAGGGATAGAAATATCTCTAGACTTTTTTGATGACGTAAAAATAACCTTGAGCTAGTTATCCTCAAGGTTATACTCTTCGAAAATCTCTTCAAACCACGTTAGCGTCGCCTTATCGTAGGTATGGTTACTGACTTCGTCAGTTCTATCTACAACCTCAAAGCAGTGCTTTGAGCAGCCCGCGGCTAGCTTTCTAGTTTGCTCTTTGATTTTCATTGAGTATTAGATAAAATATAGAAGGCGGAATACAAGTTAATCGTGATATTCTCCACGATTCCACTTGGCATACTCTTCATCGAAGATATGATCATTGGCAGCTACATCTGGGCTCACTTCAGATAGTTTATCAATTTTCGCAATCAATTCCTCTTTTTCAGGACTTGGTTTGTACTTGGTATTGATAAATTCATCTACAATGTTGTTAATGAAATTGATACCTAGGATTGCACCACCGAAAGCAACAATATTAGCATTGAGATTTTCACGAGCGGAACGAGCAGTCGCAACATCTCCGACAAGTACAACTCGAGTTCCAGGAACTTTATCAGCAGATACAGCAATTCCAACACCTGTACCGCAAAGGGCGACTCCAAAGTCAGCCCGTCCATTGACGACCTCCTCTGCAATTAAGCGACCATAAATAGGATAGTGAGTACGGACGAAATCATAAGTACCAACATCAATGATTTCATGACCTTGTTCTTTTAGGTGTTTTGAAATCTTCATCTTCACATCTGTTACAATGTGATCACAGCCGAGAGCAATTTTCATGGGAATACCTCCTAGCAGAGCTTGTTCAGCATATCAATGCGAACTTGGTGACGACCAGCATCATAGTTGTGTTCAAGAAAGGCTTTGACTATTTCAACTGCTAAAATATCACCTGTAATTCCAGAACCAATTGTAATGATTGGAGTAGAATTGTGTCGAATAGTCATCATGGCAGAGTGTTCATCGGAAACAGCGGCGCAGATAATACCTTTAAACTTATTAGCAGGCATAAAAGAATGTCCAAACTTGTCAAAAAGAATAGCACGAGCTTGCTTATATTTTCTAAACTCTGTAATAGCATTGATAGTAGAATCAACGAAATCCGCAGAACCTTGTGTAGAGTTGAGGTCAATTACTTCATAATCAGAATGAAGCAGATAGTGTTTGACGGTTTCTTTCAGTTGGAAACCATCTTGGTCAGTAGCTAAAATAACTTTCATAAGAACCTTCTTTCTTTAGCTATCCAAAAGCATGCAATGAAACATCATTGTTGACGATATAGAAGATATATTATATCTTCAAATATAGTATAGTCCTTGTAAAATTATTTGTCAAGGATTTATAAAAACTAGTTGAAGAATTTTTTCTTCAGCTAGTTTTGGCATTTATTGATCCAATTTCTGATATCGGTTAAATCATAGTTAATCTCAGATTGATGGGCTACCTGGCTGAGTGTAATAGAAGTCAGGGTTGCAACTAAAGTGTTTTCAATAATATCAAGAGAGCTGGTTACGACGCATCTTTTAGCTTTTTTACTTTCCTCGTTGCCTAAGAATTTTTTTAGAAGATTCTGACTTTCAAAGATTCGATTTTTTCCTTCGATAGCTACAAATACATCGTAAAAGGTGATTTGACTGAGAGGTTTAGAAAGAGCGACACCTCCATTTTTCCCTCTAACGGATTTAACCAATCCTTCGTTGTCTAATAGTTTTATAATTTTTTTCAAATAAGAATCTGAAACTTCTAGCCGTTCACTCAAGGAAATTGTATTGATATATTTTCCTTCAGGGAGCTGATCTAACATGAGTAAGACATAGACTGATTGTTCCCAACCTGATGACAATCGCATGTTTGTACCTCCATATAAAAAGATAATCATTATCCACAATTACCAGTATAGCCTTTTTTTGTTTTTTTCTCAATACATAGGAATTTAAAAAAATAATCTTGGAATTTTTTGATAAATCTCTTGACATTCATTTTTAAAAGAGTAGAATAAAAGACAAAAAATATCATCAATATCTTTTGAAAGAAGGGGAAATAAATGAAACGAGGTTCAAATTTTATTTTTTTGATTTCTATATTACTTACCACACTTTTTATGGGGTCGTCTTTTCCAACTGGGAAATATCTCATAGTAGTTGAAAAGACTCCTCCATTATTACTTGGGGGTGTACGATTTATTATTGCTGGGTTAGTGATGTTGATATTATCGTTTTTATTTGGCAAGGGAGGGACTATCATCCCTAAAAGTCAAGGTAGCAAGATAAAGGGGTTTATATTGGTTGTGACTATCGGGCTCTTACAGACAGCTGGAACCATGGGATTTCTTAATCTTGCCCTAGCTCATAATGTGTCATCATCGATGTCTTCCATTATCTTATTTACGAATCCTCTGTGGTTAGCTTTCTTAGTACATTTTTTGTTAAAAGATACATTGACTATTCAGAAGATAAGTGCCTTAGTATTAGGTGTGGCTGGAGTTGTTACTTGTATTGGACTAGATGTATCTGCGTTTAGTTTAGGTGCTTTGTTTGCTTTACTTGGTTCATTTTGTTGGTCAATCAATACAGTTGTCACCAAGAAAATTCCTTTTGATAACGGTCCATGGATATTTACAGCTTGGCAATTGTTATTAGGTGGGGTATTCCTTTACTTATTCTCAATACCTGTGCATGAAAGTTATAACTTTCTAAATTTAGGATTTTGGGGCTGGGTTTGGTTTATATGGTTAATTATTCCTGCGTCTGTTGGTTCGTTTGGACTGTGGTTTTATAGTTTAGGACAAAGAGGAGCAACAGTAGCTAGCAGTTTCTTGTTTTTAGTTCCAGTATTTTCAACTATCTTTTCTATTATGGGCTTACATGAGCCGTTTACATTGAATTTGGTTCTTGGGGGTTCGATGGTTGTGTTAGCATTGGTATTAGTAAACTGGAAAGTCAAGGGAGAAGAGGAGTAGTCTATGGAAGTTGGAAATGATATTGTTATTCAAAATGGAACACAATGGAGTTTTGGTAATGGTGTAGCTCAACATTTTGATGAGCATGTTAGACAATCTATTCCTTTATATGATGAAGGACATAACCTTGTTTGTCATCTAAGCGATTTTTTTATTCGTGACCATTCCTTATGTTATGAGCTAGGCTCCGCAACGGGTAATCTGATTGGTAAATTATACCAGCGTCACAAGTCTAAAAAAGAAGTTCGTTTTATCGGGATAGAAGAGATTCCAGAAATGAATCAGGTGGCACAATCAAAATTTCCTGAGCTTGAATTTATAACAAGCTCCGTGGAGGAAGCCAGGTTAGAACCCAGCGATTTAATTATTAGCTATTATTTTCAAAGAAATCAGCTCACTGGTATAAAAAAGTAGCAGAAAGTCAGATTATTGATTAAACTGTAGATAAAAATCCCCACCAATCGGTGGGGATAGTTTTATGGTTTAGAAAGAATAATTTTTGTTTGTTTTGAAAGTTGTTCGAAGGTTTCTTTGCTCAGTTTAGAATCTGAAACGATGGTGTCAATATCAGAGATATTGTAGAAGGTATAAAAATCAAATTTATTGAACTTACTATTGTCAGCTAGTAAGTATTTTTTATTGGAATTATTGAGGGCGATGCGTTGAGATTCACCTTCCTCTTCACTGAAGGTCGCAATCGCATTGTCCTTAATACCATTACAGCTAACGAAGGCTTTAGAAAATTGTAGATTGGCCAAGTTTTGCAAGGTTAGTGTTCCCACAAAGGCTCCAGTGATAGAACGATAGTTTCCACCAATTAAAATCAAATCTGTTAGTTTTCGTTCGTTTAAGATGAGAAAGACTGGTAAACTGTTTGTTACAACACGAATATTATCAATTGGAAGTTCACGAGCAAAAGATTCCAAGGTTGTTCCTGGACCAATAAAAATAGTTTCACCCTCATCGATTAAATGACCTGCAAAACGGCTAATTTCTTGTTTTTCTGCAATCTGTAAGCTTTGTTTTTCAATATTGGAACGTTCATTGTTTAAAATAGAACCTGTGCGAATTTTCTCAGCTCCCCCGTGAACCCGAACAAGTAGATCCTTGTCTGCCAACTCTTGCAAGTAGCGTCTAGCAGTCATATCTGATACATCTAAGCGAGTCATGATTTCTTTTACAGTAATAGTTCCCTTTGTATTTACCGTTTCTAGAATATTATCTAGTTTTTCCTGCTTTAACATCCTTATCACCTCTATTTCTATTACTATTTTATCATAAAGTGTTCAATCAATCAATTTAAAAAACAAAAGAAAACAAAAACAAAAATATCATGGTTGTTTTAAACAAACCATGATGTTTTTTATCACTTATAAAATAGATGACCTTAGTTCAAACCGTAGTTGTAATCATCATCTTGCATGGCTTCAACTTCACCAAGAAGGTAACCATTTCCGACTTGAGAGAAGAAGTCGTGGTTGGAAGTACCTGTTGAAATACCGTTCATGACGATTGGATTGACATCATCTGCTGAGTCTGGGAAAAGTGGATCTTGTCCCAGGTTCATGAGTGCCTTGTTGGCATTGTAGCGAAGGAAGGTCTTGACTTCTTCAGTCCAGCCAACACCGTCATAGAGGCTCTCTGTGTAGCCTTCTTCATTTTCATAAAGAGTATAGAGCAGGTCGTACATCCATTCTTTGAGTTTTTCTTGCTCTTCTTCAGGTAATTCATTGAAACCAAGTTGGAATTTGTAACCGATGTAAGTTCCATGAACAGATTCATCACGAATAATTAATTTGATGATTTCCGCAACGTTGGCTAGTTTGTTGTTACCAAGATAGTAGAGGGGAGTAAAGAAACCTGAATAGAAGAGGAAGGTTTCGAGGAAAACGCTGGCTACTTTCTTTTCAAGTGGGCTACCGTTTAGGTAGATTTCGTTGACAATCTCAGCCTTCTTTTGTAGGTAAGGATTGGTATTGGTCCATTCGAAAATTTCTTCAATCTCAGCCTTGGTATTTAAGGTAGAGAAGATAGAAGAGTAAGATTTTGCGTGGACAGATTCCATAAATTGGATATTATTGAAAACAGCTTCTTCGTGTGGAGTACGGATATCTGAGCGAAGAGCTTGGACACCTGTTTCAGATTGCATGGTATCTAAGAGAGTTAATCCACCAAAGACTTTTCCGACCAAGTCTTTCTCTTTGTTAGATAGCTTTCTCCAGTCATCCAAGTCATTTGATAGGGGGATACGTGTATCGAGCCAGAACTGCTCAGTTAATTTTTCCCAAGTTGATTTATCGATGACATCTTCGATGGCATTCCAGTTAATGGCTTTGTAGTAAGTTTCCATTTGAAATCTCTTTCTGTGTTTAGTATTGCGAACTCACAATTATTTCTATTTTATCATAATCCTAGAGGAGTATCGCACAAAAAGTCGGAAGCCCGACTTTTTTGTTTTTCCATAGTATAGATGCTTATTCCATTTTAGTTTAGCAGGGTGAATGAATCACTTATCTGAGAAAATGTAGTTTCCTCAAGCAAAGATTAAATCACACAGCTTTCACATTGGTTAGCACCGACTTCTCCACCGTCATCTGTAAAGGTACGGACGTAGTAGATAGACTTGATTCCCTTGTTAAAGGCATAGTTACGAAGGATAGACAAGTCACGTGTCGTTTGTTTATTCTCCTTCTTCCATTCGTAAAGACCTTTTGGAATGTCACTACGCATGAAGAGTGTGAGTGAAAGTCCTTGGTCCACATGCTCAGTTGCAGCAGCGTAAACATCGATGACTTTGCGCATATCCATGTCGTAAGCAGAAGTGTAGTAAGGAATGGTTTCTGTTGACAAGCCCGCAGCAGGATAGTAGATTTTACCGATTTTCTTTTCTTGGCGTTCTTCGATACGTTGCGTAATCGGGTGGATAGAAGCAGAAACGTCATTGATGTAACTGATCGAACCATTTGGCGCTACAGCAAGGCGGTTTTGGTGGTAAAGACCATCTGCTTGAACCTTGTCGCGAAGTTCAGCCCAGTCAGCAGCACTTGGGATAAAGACATCTTTGAAGAGTTCTTTAACACGGTCTGATTTTGGAACAAACTCGCCAGTCACATACTTGTCGAAGTAGCTTCCCTTAGCATAGTCTGATTTTTCAAAGTTATGGAAGGTGATACCACGTTCACGCGCAATATTGTTTGACTCAACTAAAGTCCAGTAGTTCATAAGCATGAAGTAGATGCTTGTAAATTCAACAGACTCAGGCGATCCATATTCAATCAGTTGTTGGGCAAGGTAGCTGTGAAGTCCCATAGCACCAAGACCAAAGGTGTGAGCTTGGCTATTTCCATGGTCGATAGTAGGAACAGCTACGATGTGTGAACTATCTGTAACGAAAGTAAGGGCACGAACCATAGCACGGATAGAACGACCAAAGTCAGGTGAAGTCATCATGTTAACCACGTTGGTTGAACCAAGGTTACATGAAACGTCCGTTCCCATTTGAAGGAATTCTTGAGCATCGTTGATCAAGCTTGGTTCTTGGACTTGAAGAATCTCAGAACACAAGTTACTCATAATAATCTTACCATCAACTGGGTTTGCACGGTTAGCCGTATCAATGTTGACTACATAAGGGTAGCCAGACTCTTGTTGCAATTTAGAGATTTCAGTTTCCAAATCACGCGCCTTGATTTTTGTCTTGCGGATATTTGGATTTGCGACTAGTTCATCGTATTTTTCAGTAATATCGATGTAGTTAAATGGCACACCGTATTCAAGCTCTACAGAGTAAGGACTGAAGAGATACATTTCTTCATTTTTACGAGCCAATTCGTAGAATTTATCGGGTACTACAACACCAAGTGAAAGAGTCTTTACACGAACTTTTTCATCAGCGTTTTCTTTCTTAGTTGAAAGGAAAGCGATAATATCTGGATGAAAGACATTGAGGTAGACAACCCCAGCACCTTGACGTTGACCCAATTGGTTAGAGTAAGAGAAGCTATCTTCGAAAAGTTTCATAACTGGAACGACGCCAGAAGCTGCTCCTTCATATCCTTTAATAGGAGCACCAGCTTCACGAAGGTTGCTGAGAGTAATTCCCACACCACCACCAATACGTGAAAGTTGAAGAGCTGAGTTGATAGAACGTCCGATAGAGTTCATATCATCTGTGACCTGAATCAAGAAACAGGATACCAACTCCCCACGACGAGCACGTCCAGCATTCAAGAAGGAAGGAGTAGCAGGTTGGTAGCGTTGGTGGATGATTTCATTGGCAATATCGATTGCAACAGTTTCATCACCATCAGCGAAATAAAGGGCGTTAAAGAAGACGCGGTCTTCCATACTTTCAAGATAATATTCACCGTCGTTGGTTTTCAAAGCATATTGATTGTAAAATTTATAGGCAGCCATGAAAGACTTGAATTGGAAGTTTTGATCTTTGATAAATTGATATAATTCTTCCAAGAACTCTGGACGGTATTTCTTGATAAAGGCTGTTTCGATGTAGTTGTGGTCAATGAGGTAGTTGATTTTATCCTTGATTGAATCAAAAGCCATAGTGTTTGGAACTACATTTTCTTTAAAGAAGGCATCCAAGGCTTCTTTATCTTTGTGAAGCATGATTTGTCCATTAACAGGACGGTTGATTTCGTTATTGAGACGGAAGTAAGTCACGTCTTCAAGATGTTTTAATCCCATAAAATTTCCCTTATCTAATTACAAAAGAAAGGCTTCTAAGTTAGCCCTAGAAGCAGTTTCTTCTGGATGATGTATTAAGATTATGCTAATTGTTTCAGTTTTCCTGGTTGGAAACCTGAAAAGACTTCAGTTGGTGTTTGGATAACAGGAGCTGCGCTGAAACCGAGCTCTTTAACTTGATCGATGTACTCAGGTTGCTCATCAAGATTGATTTCACGATAAGCGACATTATTACTGTCCAAGAAACGCTTGGTCATCTTACATTGGACACAGTTGTTTTTAGAATAAACGGTTACCATTGTGTAACTCCTCTTTCAAAATAGATTACTTTCTTAGTATATCAGAAAATAAATTTTTGTCAATGATTTAAAACTAAATATAGTGGTCTGTTTTTCTACATAACCTAACAAAACACAATATATAGTGTTTGTTTTGTGGAATAATGATAATTATCCTATAATTTGTTTTTTGAAAAACTATATCCTGTGTTTTGTTATCTAGAATAGAAGATTTTCAGCAAGTTATCTGAAAGGAAATCGAATAAATCCCATAAAATGCTTGAAAAAAATCCTAGAAGATGATATAATACCAAATTGTAAGGGTTATCACATATAACTCAAAAAAGAAAGAACAAAAGGAGAGTCAAACTATGGCTTCTAAAGATTTCCACGTAGTGGCAGAAACAGGTATTCACGCACGTCCAGCAACATTGTTGGTACAAACTGCTAGCAA